>JAUNRP010000076.1 GCA_030544165.1 bacterium | reverse complement strand
ACCCTCACGAAAATCTGGCGCACCCTCACGGTTCTTCCCCGGGGGGTCAGGCGGGCTCGTGGTCTCCTCGGCCCGGCCGGAGGTTCTTCGCCACCAACACCACCAGGAACGCGGGCACCATCAGGTACGCCCACCGGATTCCCACCCAGTCCGCCACCACCGCGAGGACCAGCGGCGCCAGCGCCACGGCGGCACCGAGGCCGAGCACGCTCAACTGTGACGCGCGTTCGCGGTCGCTCGGGTCGATCCGGATCAGCCGGGTGAGCGAGGCCGGGAACAGGAGCGCAATGCCCATCCCGGCGATGAACAAGCCCGCCGCAGAGCCCCACACCACAGGCAGCGACCAGAAGAGCGCGAACCCCACCAGCGCAACACCCGCACCCGCGAGCACGATGTGCCGCGGCGGGTGCCGGTCCATCAGCGGACTTCCGGCAAATCGCCCCAGGGCCAACCCGCTCAGGAACACCGCCACGGAGATCGCAGCCCCCGAGGCCGAGAGGGCGTGCCACTCGGACCACGCGGCCGCCGCCCAGAACACCAGCGAGAACTCGGCGCCCACGCACAGGGGGATATCGGCCCACCGCCCGAGGAGGGCGCGCAGCGGGAGGCGAGCTTCGGCGTCGGCGGGGAGGGCCTCCCTCGGAGTGGGGGAGTGCGAGGATGGCCGAGCGAGGGCCACCAGTACCGCCGCCGCTCCCACCGCGATGGGCACCACGTATCCCACCCGCCAGCCGAGAGAGAGCGCGAGCGCGGCGGCCACCACCAGCGGCGCCACAATGGCACCCGCGGACCCCACCCCGTTGGCCTCGGTCATCACGCGGCCGGCCCGCGCGCCGTGCAGCGCCCCCGCCCGCACGGGCATCACCAGGGTGACGAACGCCCCGCCCACCCCGAACACGAACGCCCCCAGGCCAATCACCACCTGCGAGGGGACGGCCATGAGCCCGATCCCCACCAGGGTGAGCACCATCGCGAGGACCAGCGAGCGGTGCGAGCCGATCCGCCGCACCAGCGAGCCCCCGGCGAGCCCCACCGCCACCAGCCCGGAGGAGTACAGGGTGGGGTACAACGCCACGTCCGCGCGCGCCACGTCGAGCTCGGTCTGGAGCGGCAGCAGCACCGCGCCGATCCCATTGATGCCCCACGAACCGATCAGGTACATCACGTACAGCAGGATCGTCTCCGTGCCGCGCCACCCAGCCCGCGCGCTCGCAGGTGCGCCCGTCCCGCTCACCCTCCCACCTCCTCCCCGATCGATCCCCCGGGAGAACACTAGTGCCGGGATACTGGAGCCATGACCGCCGTCTCCTCCCCCGTGGCCGGCACCGTCCTCCCCCTCAGCGCCGTCCCCGATCCGGTCTTCGCGGCGGAGATGGTGGGCGCCGGCGTGGCGATCTCGCCGGCCATCCCCAGGCGGCCCGGCCCCGTTGGCTCCCCGGCCGTTCCCGGCTCGCCCGCCGTCCTCTCTCCCTCCTCCTCCCCCGACGACGACGCCACCCCTTCCGTCATCCCCTCCCGTTCCGTCGCGCTCGCCCCCGTCTCCGGCCGCCTGATGAAGGGTTTCCCCCACGCGTTCGTGATCCAGGGAGACGCGATGGACGTGCTGGTCCACCTCGGTCTGGACACCGTCTCCCTGAAGGGGGAGGGCTTCACCCTGCTCGCGGAGGAGGGGAGCGAGGTGGCCTGCGGCGATCCGGTGGTGGAGTGGGACCCGGCCGCCGTGGAAGTAACGGGGCTCTCCCCGTTGGTGCTGGTCTGCGTGCTCGGCACTCCTCCGGGCTCGGTGTTCCCCGGCCCGGAGGGCCGCCAGGTGGAGGCGGGCTCGCTGCTCTTCGTGCTCCCGCAGCTCTGAGTTCGGACGTCCCGGGCTGCCCGCACACCGCACAGGTACGCTTCCACTCGTGCGCTACGTCTCCACCCGGTCCAGCGCCACCGGCGCCTCCACGCCGGCGGCCAGCTTCTCGGACATCCTCCTGGAGGGCCTCGCCGCGGACGGCGGCCTCTACGTTCCCGAGTCCTACCCGCGGCTGGACACCGATCAGCTCGAGGACCTGCGCACCCTGCTGGCCACCGAGGGCTATGCGGCGCTCGCGGCGGAGGTGCTCGGCCTCTTCATCGATCCGGAGGACATCCCACCTGCGGACCTCCGCAGGCTCACGGAGCGCGCCTACACCAAGGAGGCGTTCGGCTCGGAGGAGATCGTCCCCGTCACCCACCTCTCCCCGGACACCGGCCTCGCGATCGGCCACCTCTCGAACGGCCCCACCGCCGCGTTCAAGGACATGGCGATGCAGCTCCTCGGCGTGCTCTTCGAGTACGAGCTGGGCCGCCGCGGCACCTGGCTCACCATCGTGGGCGCCACCTCGGGGGATACCGGCAGCGCCGCCGAGTACGCGATGCTCGGCCGCCAGGGCGTGGACGTCATCATGCTCTCGCCCGCCGGGCGCATGACGCCGTTCCAGCAGGCGCAGATGTTCTCCATCAACGATCCGCACATCGTCAACGCCACCGTGGACGGCGTGTTCGACGACTGCCAGGACCTCGTCAAGGCCGTCAACCAGGATGCCGAGTTCAAGTCCCGCCACCACATCGGGGCCGTCAACTCCATCAACTGGGCGCGCGTGGTGGCCCAGGTGATCTACTACATCGCCGCCTGGGCGCAGGCCATCACCTCCTCCGCCCAGAAGGTCTCCTTCTCGGTTCCCACGGGGAACTTCGGCAACATCCTCGCCGGGCACGTGGCCCGCGAGATGGGCGTCCCCATCGACCGCCTGATCCTCGCCACCAACGAGAACAACGTGCTCCACGAGTTCTTCTCCACCGGCGTCTACCGCCCGCGCAGCGCAGCCGAGACTCTCGCCACCTCCAGCCCCTCCATGGACATCTCGAAGGCCTCCAACTTCGAGCGCTTCGTCTACGACCTCCTCGGCCGCGAGGGCGCCCGCACCCGCGAGCTGTTCGCCGTGGCCCTGGCGAGCGACGGCTTCTTCGACATCTCCGGCACCCCCGAGTTCGCCTCCCTGGCCGAGCGCTACGGATTCGTCTCCGCCACCTCCACCCACGCGGACCGGCTCACCGAGATCGCCCACCTCTGGGAGACCGAGGGAGCGCTCGTGGACCCCCACACCGCGGACGCGGTCCACGCCGCCCGCCAGATCCTCGCGTCCGCCACGGACCGCGAGGGAGGGGGCCCAGCCACCCCCGTCATCGTGATGGAGACCGCCCTCCCCGTGAAGTTCTCACAGACGATCGAGGAGGCCACCGGCATCACGCCGCCCCTCCCGGAGCGGTTCGAGGGGCTCGCGGACGCCGATCGCCACGTGGTGGAGATCCCCAACGATGTGGACGCGTTGAACGACCTGATCAGGCGGCACACGGGCCGCTGACGGCTACCAGCCCGGTGAGTCCGGGGTGGGCGGGGTGATCGCCGCCGAGTGCCAGTCCACCCGGATCTGGTTCTCCGAGGGCCACTCGGACATTCCGTCGATCAGCCCCACGAGCAGGTCCTCGCCCATCTTCACCTTCTGCTTCATCGGCAACTCCTGCAGGGGACCCCTGATCGCCAGCGAGGCGAACCCGTGCACCAGTGACCAGGCGATCGTGGCATCGCGGTCCAGGCGCTCGGCGGGGATCTGGCCCGTGTCCCTCATCTCCTCGAGCGCCACCCGGAGGTGGGTGTAGGGGGTGAGCCCCATCCCGCCCTCCGCGGCGGGGGAGCGGGAGATCCGAACCGTTGCCGGACCGAAGAAGGAGGTCTGGAAGATCCCGGGATTGCGCAGCGCGAAGTGCAGGTACGCCCGCCCCACCGCGAACGCCCGGGCCCGCGCGCGGGCCGCCACATCCTGCTCGGAACAGATCGCACGGACGCCCCGGTCCATCTCGAGTGCCATCAACCGGAACCCCTCCACCGCCGTTGCCAGCACCAGCGCCTCGAGGTTCTCGAAGTGCCGGTAGGCGGCGCGCGGCGAGACCCCCACGGCGCGGGTGACCGGCCGGATCTGGACCGCGCCCGGGCCCCCCTTCGCAGCCAGCTTCATGGCGGCCGCGAGGAGCGCCTCGCGCAGGTGTCCGTGGTGGTACGTGTCCGTGGCGCCATTCGTGGCATCCGCGCCGGACACACCGGGGCCCTCGGCCGCACTCGTCGTATCGGTCATCGTTGGGCACCATCCTCTCCGGGAGCCGTGCGCCCGGGGCGCGGGGGAGTGGAGGCGCTGGGCGGCGTGGCGCCGTCACGCGGAGTGGCCGCGGCGGGCGGCCGGGGCGCCGGCGGACGGGAGACGCGTGGCGCGGGGGTGACGCGCGGCGGGAGGGGGGCGCCGCCGTCGGCGGAGGGAGTGGGGGCCGTGCTGGGAGGTGACCCGTCAGGTGGGCCCGTCCGGCTGGTCCCCTGCCCCCCGACGACGCCGGAACCACCGGAGTGCGGACCCGCGGCGGCAGGATCGGCCAGCGGGCTGCGCTCGGGGGCGGCGGGTGGCTGCTGATCGGCGGTGCGCACGGAGACGGGGGTATCGTCCCTCGGATCGGAGAGCTCCGTGACCAGGATGGGAACCTCGCGGCCCTTACGGCCCGCCCACCGGCCCACCAGCTTGGCGGTGCCGGAGACGTGGACGCTGGGCTCCTCCACCGCGGAGGCCGGGTCCGCGGCGATGTAGGCGTTGATCCAGCGCATCTGCGGATCCGGATCGATCACGAGGGCCTTGACGAGCAGGGTGGCGGGGAGGCCGAGCAGGGCGCCCAGCGGGCCGAGCGCGGCGGCCCACACGAACAGGGAGAGGATCGAGACCGTGGCGGTCACGCCCACGGCATCCCCGTTGAACTTGGGTTGGATGAAGGACTGGATTCCCGCGTTCGCGGCGAAGTAGAGCACGAACACGAGCAGCGCTGTCTGCGGATCGAGGGCGAACAGGGCCATGATCGTGGGCGGGATGACGCCCATGATGAAGCCGATCGTGGGGATGAAGTTCGTGATGAAGGAGAGCACGCCCCACACGAGCGCCAGGGGGACCCCCAGCATCTCCAGCAGGATCACGTCCACCACGGCCACGATCGCCCCGAACACGGCCGTGACCACCCAGTACTTCCGCACGCCCTGGGCGAAGCCCACGAGCGAGGTGATCACCGAGGGCTGGGAGCGGGCGCCTGCGAGGAAGCGGTGCAGCATCGTGGGGATGTCCGTGACCACGCCTACGAGGATCGTGAAGAACGCGAGCATCCACGTGCCGATGTTCATGGTGCTGCCGAGCGCGCCCGTCACCCAGCCCATCAGGTTCTCGGGATTGAAGTTCTCCAACTGCTCCTGGATCTGGACGGGGGTGACGCCGATGCTCTGGAGCCACATGATCAGGTCATCCACCAGGTCACTGAAGCGCTCCACGTACTGCGGCTTCTGGAGTTCGCCCACGAACGCGGAGATGGACCACGCGATCGAGTACACGAAGCCCGCGAGGATCCCCAGGATGAGCGCGCCCGTGGCGAGCGCCCCCACGATCCCCGGCATCCGCATGCGCATCAGGGCACGTTGGACGGGGTAGACGATGATCCACAGGTTGATCACGAAGAACAGGGGGGTGATCACATCGGACATCTCCCGGATGCCGATGAACACGATCCAGGCGCCCGCCAGGAGCAGCACGATCGAGAGGCCACGGTTCAGCCGGATGGGAACCCCCGGCTTGTGCTCCGCTGCACGCGACTCCGTCATGGGGACAACTGTATGCCCCGTGGAAGAATCACCCACATGCCCGGCCCCACACCCACCCCAATCCCGCGCTTCCAGGTGGTGCCCGCCGCCTACGTCTACCTCCGCCGCGGGGACGAGGTGCTCCTCCAGCTCCGGCGCAACACGGGCTACATGGACGGGCACTGGGCGGCCGCGGCGGCCGGCCACGTGGAGCCCGGTGAGGACGTGATCACCGCCGCGCTCCGTGAGGTGACCGAGGAGCTGGGCGTCGTCGTCGCCGAGGAGGACCTGACCCCTCTCACGGCCCTGCACCGCACGGACGGGACCCTCGCCCCGATCGAGCAGCGGGTGGACCTCATGTACTCGTGCGTCCGGTGGCAGGGGGAGCCCGCCCCCCAGGAGGAGGAGAAGAACGAGCGCATCGAGTGGTTCCCCCTCACCGGGCTCCCCAAGATGCCGCCCCACGAACGGTTCGTGCTGGAGCGCCTGGCGGCAGGCACGCTGCGCGCCATCGAGTCCTTCGGCTGGAGGGAGGGCGAGGCCACGGCCGGGCTCTACTCGCGAGACCCCCACACCGCGTAGCCGCCCCCAAGGGTTAGAATCGCCGGGATCCACCGCGCCCTGCCCCCGCAGGCACCCCGAACGAAGGCAGCACCATGGTCACAGTCGCAGTCGCAATCGCAGGTTCCGAGGCAACCGGCGGTGCCGGCGCCCAGACGGACCTGAAGACCTTCCACTCACTCGGCACGTTCGGCGCCGTGGCGCTCACGTGCATCGTCTCCTTCGATCCGAAGGACAACTGGAACCACCTGTTCGTGCCGGTGGACGCGGACGTGATCCGCCAGCAGATCGATGCGATCACGGGCGTGCACGCGAACGCGGACACCGTGAAGATCGGCATGCTCGGCACCGTTCCCACGATCGAGGCCGTGGCGGAGAAGCTCGCGGAGAACGAGTTCGCCAACGTGGTGGTGGATCCGGTCCTCATCTGCAAGGGCCAGGAGCCCGGCGCGGCGCTGGACACGGACAATGCGCTCAAGGCCAAGATCCTCCCCTTCGCCACCGTGGTGACCCCCAACGTGTTCGAGGCCTCCCAGCTCTCCGGCATCGAGGTCACGGACCTCGAGACCCTCAAGGAGGCCGCGAAGGCCATCCACGAGAAGCTCGCCGTGCCCTACGTGGTGGCCAAGGGCGGCGCGGTCCTCCCGGGCGAGGACGCCGTGGACGTGCTCTACGACGGCACCGACTTCACCGAGTACCGCGAGAAGAAGATCGGCGATCGCTACATCTCCGGCGCCGGCTGCACGCTGGCCGCCGCGATCACCGCGGAGCTCGCCAAGGGCGCGGACATCCACGCGGCCGTCCAGGTGGCCAAGGACACCGTCACCGAGGCCATCCGCAACCGCGTCACGGACCTGCCCACCCCCTTCGACGAGGTCTACCAGGGCTGAGGTCCCCCGGCGGCGGCGCGTGAGTTCCGCCGTCGTCCCACCCCCCCGCGTACGGGTTCCAGGGCGACGGGGGGCACCTTCCGCCGTCGGGAATGGAGCGCGCGCCCGGGCCTCAGGTGAGGATGACCAGCACCAGCGGCATCGCGAGCATCGCCACCACGGTGGAGAGCGCGGTGACGAACGAGGAGAGCTGGAAGTCCCCGCCGGTCTCCGCGGTGAGGGCGGGGGCGAGCGAGGCGATCGGCGCCCACAGCAGCATGATGAGGGGCACCTTCACCTCGTGCGTGAGGGGGAGGAAAAACCAGACGATCAGCGAGAGCGTGAGCGAGAAGGCGTAGCGCACGCCGAGGTGGTGCGCTGCGCGGGTGAGGGAGGCGCGGGGGAGGCGGACCTGCAGGCCGATCCCGATCATGAACAGGGAGAGGAAGGTGTTGGCGGCGCCCACGCGGGAGGTGAAGTCGATGAGTGGATCGGGGAGGGTGATGTCCAGCGAGCGGAGCGCCACCATCCCGATGTACGCGATCATCACGGGGTTCCGCAGCGCGTTTCCCAAGACCCTCAGCGGTGTGACCGGCCTGCCGCTGGCGATCGCGGTGGCGGTGGCGTAGGCGAGGCCGATCACGAGGAGCCCCTGGCCGGCGTCGAACATGGCGGCGGTGACCACGGCTCCGGGCCCCATGAGGGTGGTGAGGAAGGGGATCGCGAAGTTCCCCACGTTGTAGTTGCCCTGGTTGAGGAGCGCGAACACCTGCTCGCGCGGACCCCCGCGTCGCTCCAGCAAGTGGAACGCCACGAGTTGCTGCAGCACGATCGCCACCATGGCGAATCCCGTGACCAGGAACAGGGAGGGTTCGATCACGGTGGAGTTGAACGAGGTGATGATGAGCGCGGGCAGCGTCACGTAGATCAGGATCTTGGAGATCACGCCCACGCTGGAGAGGGGCGCCCACCCGAGCCGCCGGAACAGCCACCCGAGGGCGATGATCCCCGAGAGGCCGAGGACGGCCGAGATCAGATCCTGCACGCTGTGGATGGGGCGGCGCTCAGCCCACGGGGAGGGGGCGGATCCGCAGCTCCGGCGCCACTCCCGGCAGGTAGTCCACCTCCGGGGTGCGCACCTCCACCACGGGCAGGGGCTCCACCACCTCCTCGGCGGGCTCCTCCGCCGGGACCACCAGCTCATCCAGGCCGAGCCGGATGTTCAGGGCCGTGAAGAACTGGACCGCATCGATGGGCTTGGCCCCGAGGTCAAGGTTCACCTCGAAGTGCAGGTGGCATCCGGTGGAGTTTCCGGCGCCCACCGGATCGATGCGGCGGTCTCCACCCACGGCCCCGATCGGCTCGCCCACCTTCACCAGATCGCCCACCTGGAGCTCGGTCGCGCCGGTGAGGAGGTGTCCGTAGCGGGTGATCACGCCATCACCGTGGGAGAGCACCACCTGGTTTCCCGTGCGGTACTGGAAGTTGGTCCCCACGAACACCACCACCCCATCCGCGGCAGCCACCACCGGCGTTCCGCACGCGGCGGCGATGTCAGTTCCCGAGTGGTTCATGTACGCCCCGAAGATCGGGTGCACCCGCATCCCGAACGGCGAGGTCAGCGCCCCCATCGCCGGATTGGACCACACCTTGGAGACCACCCCGTCCGCCGGGAGCAGGGAGATGTCCGGCCACGCGTTGATCGTGGGGATGTTGACGTAGACGTTCTCATGGAGCGGCCGGTTCTCCTCCGGCACGCTCACGCCGGGAACGCCCGTCTCCCCCGACGGCGGCGCCTCCTCCCCGGGCTCCTCCGGTTCACCTGGGCTGGGATCC
>JAUNRP010000075.1 GCA_030544165.1 bacterium | reverse complement strand
AGTGGCGGCCGCGCAGCGGCGATGCCCGCTGGCGGGTCCACACCTTCCGCCGGCGAAACTGAACGCCGCTACGCGCCCTCTACTGCGTCCCGGAACCAGCCCGTGATGGTGGTGGGATGGGTGATCGCCGTGCCCACCACCACGGCCCACGCGCCCGCATCCATGGCGGCCTTCGCCTGGGCCGGGGTGTGCAGGCGGCCCTCGCAGATCACCGGAACCTCCGGGAACTCGGCCACCATCTGCTCGAGGAGCTCCAGGTCCGGGCCCGCGGTCTTCTCCCGCTCCCCGGTGTAGCCGGCGAGCGTGGTGGAGAGGATGTCGAACCCTGCCTCGTGGGCGGCGCGCGCATCCTCGATCGAGCCGCAGTCCGCCATGAGGAGGATCCCCTCCCCCTTCAGCGCCTCCACGGTCTGGGCGAGCGTGAGCCCGTCCGGGCGGGGGCGGCGCGTGGCATCGAGGGCAACGATGTGGGCGCCCGCTGCCGCGCAGGCCCGCGCGTGGCGCACGGTGGGCGTGATGTAGACGCCCTCGTCCCCCTCCTTCCAGAGCCCGATCACCGGCACCTGGACGCGGGTGGCGATCGCCGCGATGTCCGCGAGCCCCTGGCAGCGGATGGCCGCGGCGCCGCCGCGCACGGCGGCATCCGCGATCTGGGCCATGGTCTCCGGGTTGCGCATGGGCTCCCCGGGGTAGGCCTGGGCGGAGACGATAAGGCGGCCGCGCAGCGACTCGATGATTCCGTGCATGGTGCTCCTAGTCCGTGGCAGATGCAGGTGTGTGGCCCTGGGCGGTGAGCGCCGCGAGCGCCGCCCCGATCAGGGGGGCTTGGCCCCCGAGCGATCCGGGAACGAGCGGCACACCCGCCACCGGATCCATCGCCTGGTGCCCGTAGCCCTCACGCACGGCGTTCCACCAGACCTCGCCGGAGTTGGCCACCGAACCGGAGAGGACGATCACCCCTGGGTCGAACGCGTTCGCGAGCGAGCCGAGCACCTCCCCCAGCGCCCGGCCGGCCGTGGTCACAACGTGAACCGCTGCCGAGTCACCGGCCTCGGCCGCATCGTCCACCTCGCGCCCGCCGTAGCCCTGCGGCCCGCCCGCCCGTACGTACGAGGCCACGATACCGGGCCCGGAGGCGAGTGGTTCGATGTGTCCGGTACGCCGGCACGAGCACGTGAGGTCGAGCGCGGCGGGGTGGAGGATGTGCCCGAGGTGGCCGGCCACATCGTGCTCCCCCCGCATCACCTGGCCGCCCTGGATGTAGGCGCCGCCGATCCCTGTTCCCACCGCCACCACGAGCGCGGAGTCGAATTCGGCAGCGGCGCCCGCGGCGGCCTCACCGAGGCCGTGGGCGTGGACGTCCCCGAGCACCGTGACCGGGAGGCCGCTCGCCTCCTCGAGGTGGGCCCGGAGCGGGGTCCCGCCCCAGCCGGGGATCAGATCGGTGGCGGAGAGGACCTCTCCCGTCGCGCTGGAGATCACGCCGGCGGATGCCACCCCCACGAGATCGACGGAACGACCCTCGGCAACGCCAGCCGCGCGCACGTCGTCGAGAATCTGGGTGACCCGTGCGAGGACCGCGCTGCGACCCCCGGCCGCGCCCGTGGGAACGGAACGGGCGTGCGAGACCGACCACCCGCCGTCGTGGGTGACGATCCCGGCGTGGATCTTGGTGCCGCCGATGTCGACGGCGAGCACGGTGCTCATGCCCCCAGCATGCCCTCCGCGGTGAGGATCTCGCGCACCCGGCGGGCCGCCTCCTCGCCCTGGGCCGCCACGGGGCGGGGCATCTGGTTGGTGGTGAAGACGCCGAGCTCGCGGAGCGCAGTCTTGAAGGAGCCCACGCCGGCGCCGAACCCGGTGGCGGTCACATCCGCCGCGGCGATGCGCATGAGGCGGGTGAGGCGGTCCTGCTCCTCGGACACCGCCTGCCAGTCGCCGCGCTGGGCGGCGTCCCACTGGCGCACGTACCCGGCCGGGTCCACGTTGCCGAGCCCGGGCACGGAGCCGTCCGCACCGGCGAGGTAGGCGCCGTCCACCACCACCTCGTGGCCGGTGAGGAGCGCGAGGCCCGCGTCCTCCTCGCGGTTGCGGATCACGAGCTGGCGGAAGGAGACGTCATCGCCCGAGGAGTCCTTGACGCCCGCGATCACGCCCTCGGCGCCGAGGCGCACGAGGAGTTCCACGCCCAGCTTGCGGTGGACGCACACGGGGATGTCGTAAGCGTAGACGGGGAGCTCGGTGGAGGCGGCGATCGCGCGGAAGTGCTCCTCCATCTCGCGCTCACCGCCGAGCGCGTAGAAGGGGGCCGTGGCCACCACGGCGTCCGCGCCCAGATCGGCGGCACGGCGGGTGTGCTCGATGACCCGCTCGGTCTGCATGTCGATCACGCCGGCGAGCACGGGTACGCGCCCGGCCACGGCCTGGACGGTGGCGGAGAGGATCTCGTCCCGCCGCGCATCGGTGGAGAAGACCACCTCACCGGAGGAGCCGAGGGCGAACAGCCCGTGGACGCCCGCGTCCAGCATGCGCTCGAGCGAACGCTCGAGGGACTCGCGGTCAAGTTCGCGGTCCTCGGTGAGCGGGGTGACAACCGGGGGGACAACCCCCCGAATGGCGGCAGACATGTGGAACTCCAGTCGTTCGTGGGTGGGTCAGGCGTGGAGCAGCGAGGGCGCGGCGCCGAGCAGCGTCTTCGTGTAGGGGTGCTGGGGGTTGTTCATGACCTCGGGCGTGGGACCCTCCTCCACCACCAGACCACCGTTCATCACGGCGATCCGATCGGAGATGTAGCGGACGGTCTGGATGTCGTGGCTGATGAACACCATGGCGAGGCCGAGCTCGCGCTTGAGGTCCGTGAGCAGGTTGAGGATCTGGGCACGCACGGAGACGTCGAGGGCGGAGGTGGGCTCGTCCGCGATGATCGCGTCCGGCTCCAGCGCGAGTGCGCGGGCGATCGCCACACGCTGCCGCTGGCCACCCGAGAGCTGGCCGGGGAGGGCGTCGAGCGCGGAGGAGGGCAGGCCCACCATCCGGATCAGGTCCTCCACGCGGGCGGCGCGCGAGGAGGAGTCCCCCACGCCGTGGACCGCGAGCGGATCGGCGAGCTGGTCACGCACCACCATGCGGGCGTTCAGCGCGGTGGCGGGGTCCTGGAAGACCACCGAGACCACGCGGCCGATTCGGAGGCGGTCCTTGGCCGAGCGGTTGGTGACCTCCTCCCCCTTGAAGAACACGTGCCCCTCGGTGGCCTGCTGGAGGCCGCACATCACGTTCGCGGTGGTGGACTTCCCGCAGCCGGACTCCCCCACGATCCCGAGGGTCTCCCCCGGGCGCAGCGCGATGTTGACCCCACGCACGGCGTGGATCTTGTTCGGCCGCAGGATCGGGCCCGTGCGGGTGCGGAACGTGACGTGCACGTCCTGCAGGTCGATGATCGGGGTCTCGCTCATCGGGTCTCCCCCTCCTCGTGCGCCGTGATGCTGTCCTGGGCGGCGTCCGTGGCCACGTCCACCGCGAGCTCCTCGCGGTCCGGGTCCTCGAGGACCGCTGTTGCCGTGGCGGCAGGTGCGCTGCCGGTAGGTGAGGTCCCGACGGCGGTCCCTCCCGCCGTCGTCGCGTACCGGTGGTGCGGGCTCCCCTCCAC
Source organism: bacterium (assembly GCA_030544165.1). Lineage (GTDB taxonomy): Bacteria > Actinomycetota > Actinomycetes > Actinomycetales > Actinomycetaceae > JAAZBW01. The sequence continues at coordinate 5,387 of JAUNRP010000075.1, read as the reverse complement.
GTCCACGAGGACGGGACGGATGTCCAGGCCCACCTCGGGCTGGGAGGAGCGCGGGGCGAACCGGTCTCCCACGGGGAAGTCCCGCGGGCTGGGGACGGTGCCGGGCACCTGGTGGAGGCGGTCGGTGCCGCCCTCGATCGAGAGCACCGAGCCGAGCAGGCCGCGGGTGTACTCGTGGTGCGGGTCCGTGAGCAGGGCCGATGTGGGTGCCTGCTCCACCACCTGGCCGGCGTACATGACCGTGATCTCGTGGGCCACCTCGGCCACGAGGGCCAGATCGTGGGAGACGAACACCATGGCGAAGCCGAGCTTCTCCCGCAGTTCGTTCAGCAGATCGATCACCTGCTTCTGCACGGTCACGTCCAGGGCCGTGGTGGGCTCGTCCGCGATCACCAGTGAGGGGTCACGAGTGAGCGCCATGGCGATGAGCACGCGCTGGCGCTGCCCGCCGGAGAGCTCGTGGGGGTAGGACTGGAGGGTCCGCACCGGATCGAGGCCCACGAGCGTGAGGAGGTCCTCCGCCGTGCGGGTGCCGCCCCGCTTGGTGAGCTGGGCCATCTGCGCCTTGATGAGCATCGAGGGGTTGAGGGAGGAGAGCGCGTCCTGGTAGATCATCGCGATCTCGTGCCCGCGGAGCCGCTCCCGCTGGCCCTTGGGCATGGTGAGGAGGTCCTCACCCTTGTAGCGGATCTCGCCCGTGATCTCGGCGCGGGGATCGAGCAGGCCCATGATGGTGAGCGCGGTGATGGACTTGCCGCAGCCGGACTCGCCCACGAGGCCCATGGTCTGGCCGGCCCCCACGGTGAAGGAGACCTCGTCCACCACGTTGACCTCGCCGTGGCGCGGGAAGCGGATGGAGAGGTTGCGCACCTCGAGGATCGCCTCGGCGTCCGGGTTCGCCTGGAGGCGGTCGGTGCGGGAGAGCTCCACCTCACGCAGGCGCCGGAGCGAATCGTTGAGCGGGCCCTCCTGGGCGCGGTAGGCGGCCACCGGATCGGCCACGAGGCGGTCGGCCTCGCGGGTGGCCTGGGACTTCGCGGTGACGGCGGGCGGCGCCTTGGTGGCCGGAGAGGCCACCATCGCATCGGTGAGGCCCTCGGAGAGGATGTTGAGGCACAGCACCGTGATCATGATGGCGAGGCCCGGGAAGAGTGCCTGCCACCAGCGGCCCAGGATCACGCCGCTGCGAGCATCCGCGAGGATGTTTCCCCAGGTGGGCGTGGGCTCGGGGATACCGGCCTGGATGAAGGAGAGGGAGGCCTCGAACACGATCGCGTCCGCCACGAGCACGGTGGTGAACACCATGACCGGGGCGATCGAGTTGCGGGCCACGTGCTTGATGAGGATCCACGGGGCGCGGGCACCGGAGACCACCACGGCCCGCACGTAGTCCTCGCCGTACTCGGCCATCACGTTCGCCCGCACCACGCGGGTGAGTTGGGGGATGTAGAGGAATCCGATGGCGAAGATGATCACCGGGAGGGAGGCTCCGAACACCGCCACGAACACGGCGGCCAGCGCGATGCCCGGGAAGGACATGATGACGTCCATGACGCGCATGATCAGCTCGGACACCCAGCGGCGGGAGACGGCGGCGATCGATCCGAAGATGGCGCCGGCGGCCAGCGCGAATCCGGTGGCCGCGAGGCCGATCACGAGCGAGTAGCGGGCGCCGTGCATCATGCGCGAGAGCACGTCGCGGCCCTTCTCGTCCGTTCCGAAGAGGTTCTCGGAGGAGGGCGCCTGGCGCGCCATCTCGATCGCGAGGGGATCGTGCGGCGCGATGAGCGGGGCGAAGATCGCGATCAGGACCATCAGCACGATCACGCCAAGCGAGATCTTGGAGCCGATGGACATGTTCTTCAGGCCGCCAAGGCGCAGGCCCGGGCGCTCCATCTTCTGGGTGAGCTTCTGGCGAATCATGACGTCAGACCTCCCTGATCCGCGGGTTCACGAGCACGTAGAGCATGTCCACCACCACGTTCACCACGATGAAGGCGAGGGCCACCACGAGCGTGACGCCCTGCACGAGGGTGGGGTAGTTGGACTGGACCCCGTCCAGGATCGCCATGCCCATGCCGGGCAGGTTGAAGATGACCTCGATGACCACGGCGCCTCCCATGAGGTAGCCGATCCGGAGGCCCAGGACGGTGATGGGGGTGATGAGGGCGTTGCGCAGCACGTTGCGGGCCACCACGGTCCGCATGGGGATGCCGGCGCCGCGGGCGGTGCGCACGTAGTCCTTGTCCAGCTCCTCCACCATCGCGGTACGGATCACGCGGGTGAGGGAACCGGAGACGGGGATCGCGAGGGCCACGGCCGGAAGGAACATGCGCCGCGCCCAGCCCACGGGGTCCTCTCCGAATTCTGGGAGGCGCCCGGAGGCGGGCAGGATGCCGAGCTGGACGGAGAAGAAGAGGATCATGAGGGCCGCGAGCCAGAAGGAGGGCGTGGCGATGAAGGAGATCGAGAACACGCGGATGATCTGGTCCGGCAGCCGGTCCCGGTAGAGGGCGGCGATCACGCCGAAGATGACGGCGATGATGACCGCCATGATGAGGCCGAGGAAGGTGAGCTGGATGGTGACCGGGAATGCGGAGGAGACTCGCTCGGCCACCGAGGCGCGGTTGGCGCCGTACGTGCCGAGGTCTCCGCGGAAGAGGCCGAGCAGGAAGGAGCCGTAGCGGACGAGCCACGGATCGTTCAGTCCGTGCTCCTCGCGGTAGGCGGCCAGTGCCTCCTCGGACGCGCCCTCGCCGAGCGCGGAGTAGGCGGGGTCGATCCTGGAGAACGACATGATGAAGAAGACGAGGAAGGTGACGCCGAGAATCATCACGGGCAGGATGGCCAGGCGCCGGCCGATCAGCCTGATGAGGTTGTTCATGTCCGCTCTCCGTTGAGTCCGGGTGCGATGAGGGGCGCCGGGGCCGGGTTGGCCCGACGCCCCTCATGGCGGTGGGATTACTCCGTGGCAGTGGTGCCGATGAAGTTCAGGCCGGTCGTACCGATCGGCTTGAAGCCCTGCAGCTGGTCACCCTGGTAGGCGGTGACCACCTGGCGGTGGAACAGCGGGTACAGCGGGACCTCCTCGGAGAGGACGTCGAACGCGTCGTTCCAGGCGTTCTGCTGCTCATCGCCCGTGGCGGCGACGGCGGCGTCCATGGCCTCGTGGAGGGCGTTGTAGCCGTCCGAGCCATTCCACCCGGTCCGCTTCTGGGTCCAGATGTTGTCGCCGTACCACCAGTTCAGGAGGAGGTCCGGGTCACCACCGAACACCGAGGGGTCTCCCGGGGCCAGTGCAACATCGAAGGTGAAGTTGTCCACGTCGAGGTTGTCCGCGTACAGCGCCGAGGAGGCGAGGGACTGGATCTCCACGGAGACGCCCACGGCCTCGAGGTCATTCTTGATCTGCGGGGCCAGCGAGGTGATCCACGGGTGGTCCGTGGTCAGCAGCGTGATGGAGAGGTCCTCCACGCCGGCGCCGGTGAGGAGCTCCTCGGCCATCGCGGGGTCGTACGTGTAGACGTTCGCGGCCTCGTTGTAGTTCGGGTGGTTCTCCGGGAGGAACGAGGTGGCCGGGGTTGCGCGGCCGGAGAGGGCGTTCTGGATCAGCTGGTCGGTGTTGATCGCGTAGAAGAACGCCTGGCGGACCTCGTTGTTGTCGAACGGAGCCTTGGTGGTGTTGAAGAGCAGGAAGGGCAGGTTGAAGCCCTGGACAGCCTCCACGGTGGCGCCGGAGCCCTCGATGAGGGCCTGGGCGTCGGCCGGCACGGACTCCATCGCCACAACGGTGCCCTCGCTCATGGCGGTGGTACGGGCGGTGTCGTCAACGAGGATGTCCCAGACCATCGACTCGGCGGCTGCCGGGAAGGGGCCGTTGTAGTGCTCGTTCGGGGAGAAGACCACCTGCTGCTCGTTGATCGAGTCGTACTTCCAGGGGCCGGTTCCGATCGGGAGGGCCGTCAGGTCCTCCTCGGACGCGCTCTCCTGGACGATCTTGACGAGCGAGAGGCGCTCCTTCACGAGGGAGAAGGGGTACTTCAGGGTGATGGTCACCGTGGAGTCGTCCTTGGCCTCGACGCCCTAGATGAAGCCGAGCATCGAGAGGTACAGGCCGCCCTCCTCGAGGGAGCGGTCGAAGGAGGAGACCACGTCATCGATCGTGACGGCGGAACCATCGGAGAAGGTGGCACCCTCACGCAGGGTCACCTCGTACTCGGTATCGGAGACCTGGACGGGATCCTCGTCAGCGGCGAGCGCGGCGTAGGCCACGTTGTCCGCGAGGTTGAGCTCGTACAGGCCCTCGACCACGTGCCAGTTGGCGCCGAGCGCCAGGGCGGAGGAGGTCTTGGAGGGGTGGAAGTTGGTGGTGGTGTAGGCCACGGCAGCCGTGATGGTGCCACCGCCCTCGCCCGGGGTCTCCGGAGCCTCGGTGGTCTCGGTGGTCTCGCCGCCGGGCGCCTCGGTGGTGGGCGCGGCGGTGGGAGCGGTCGTGTCGCCGCCGCCGGGCGCGGGAGTGGTGGTGGTGGTGGCAGTGCCACCTCCGCCACAGGCGGTCAGGGCGAGCAGTCCGGCGGTGGCGATGGCCACGATTCCGGAGCGCAAACTACGCTTCGTAGTCATGTGCTTCAGTCCTCTCCATTGAGATGGTGCGCATCGGTGGTGATTGCGTTGGAATAAAGATAAGATGTCTGACAAGTTCGCGCAAGTCTTTCGGGTCACGAGGAGGTCTCAATGTCGCTCAACGGATTTGTTGCGGCTCCGGCGGTGGTGCCAGCGATCAACCGCTCGCAGGCCACCATGGACGCCATCAAGCGGCTGATCCTCTCCCGGCGCCTGGCCACCGGCGATCCCCTCCCCACCGAGTCCGCACTCTGCGAGGACCTCGGGGTCTCCCGCTCCTCGGTGCGCGAGGCCCTGCGGAAGCTCGAGGCCCTCGATATCGTCACCGTGCACCAGGGCCGCGGCACCTTCGTGGGCGAGATGTCCATGCAGCCCCTCGTGGAGACGCTCGTGCTGCGGGGCTCCCTCGGGGTCCAGGATGGCCCCGCTGCGCTGCGCGAGGTGATCGATATGCGCCGCTACCTCGACCTCGGGATGTCCGCCGCCGTCGTCGCCGCACTGAAGGGAACGGACGATGCGGAACTCACCACCCTCGTGGAGACGATGGTGGCCAAGGCCAAGCGCCGCGAGCGCTTCCAGGACGAGGACATCGCCTTCCACCGCGCGCTGATCGCGAAGCTCGGCAACAGGACCGCCGAGCAGATCGTCTCTGCGATGTGGTTGGTGCACATGACGGTGATCCCCGATCTGCACGACCACGTGGACGCGGGGCTCGAGGACACCGCCGCGGCGCACGGCCACATGCTCGAGGCGGCGCGGGCGGG
>JAUNRP010000074.1:1955-9115 GCA_030544165.1 bacterium | reverse complement strand
GGGGGCCGGGGGCGGGCCCTCCTTCTGGTCCCGCGCGATGATCACCGCCGGGGTCGTCATCGCCGCCTCCGGCCTGATCGGATGGCTCATCGGGCTGCCGTACGTCATGCTGCCCCGGTGGATCCGCCGCCGCGTGGACGCCGGGGACCCCGTGATCCAGCCCGACCTCCCCGAACGCCACTGGTCCCGATCCAGCGAGCGCGGCCTCCCGCCCTCGATCCCCCTTCCCACCCCCGACGACGCCGGTCCACCCGCCCGCAACCTCCTCACCACCTTCCGGAGCGAGGGGTCCGTCACGCTCCCGATCCTCCGGCGCCATTACGCGCGGTGGTTCGTGGTCAGCGCGGTCCTCGCGCCCCCGTTCGCGTGGGCCAGCTACGGCGCATTCCGGGACGGTGAGGGCGAGATCGCCGGGGCGAGCGCACTCTTCAGCCTCGTTGCCTTTCTGTCCCTCTCCCTCAACGCACGGATTGCGCTGGGAGGGGGCGCCGTCGTCGTGGGGCAGGAGGGGATCTCGATGCGGACGGCGAACTTCCGCTGGGAGGAAATGGCGGGGTTCGGGGTGCAGGAGGGCCCGCGCGGCAGGGTGACCGTGGCGGTGAACCACGCGACGGCGGAGGAGGTGGAGGATTGGGGGCTGATCGGGACCGCGGAGGAGAACCACGAGATCCGCGCGCTGCTGCCGGTCACGCGCACGGACCCGTGGGATATGGCGGAGTTTCTTGCGCTCGCGCACGCGGAGTGGCTCGGATCGGCGCCGGCCACGCCGGAGGCGGTCAGGCGCGTGGCGTGGGTGGAGCTTGGCCCGGGTGCTGCGGCAGCGCAATCGGCGCCGCCCGACCCCGCCGAGCGCGAGCGCCAAGCCCGCGGCGTCTTCGACGGGAGGTAGCCCGGGTGAGTGGGGCGTTGGCTATCGCCGGGGCCTCGGCAGCCTCTTAACGTTTCGCCGAGTAATCTTCTTCCATGCGGGTGGGGGTCTACATTGACGGTTTCAATCTCTATTACGGCGGGCTACGGCACTTTGGGCACACTCCTGGCTGGCGTTGGCTCGACGTCCGAGCACTGGCTGCAAGTTACGCACAGTGGACCGGTGCTGGCATAGACCGCGTCGTCTATTGCACCGCGCGGGTAAACGATCCCTCGGATCCTGGGCAATCAAGGCGGCAGAACTTCTACCTCGAAGCATTGCAGGGCTACGGGTCTGTTGATGTCGTCGAGGAGGGTTACTACACCTCCTGGGCAAAGGAGGCCGTGATGACGAACGAAGAGGCAGGAACCAAAGCGCCGACTCCACTCCGCGACCCAGAGCAGCACATGAGGTGGACATCCGACCTCCGAGTTCGAAGAGCGAAGAGTGGTGTTCTGCTGGCAACGGTGAGGCGAAGGGAAGAGAAGGGTTCCGATGTCAATGTCGCAACCCACCTTCTCGTCGACGTGCTTCAGAAACGAGTTGACGGAGCGATCGTCATTTCCAACGACTCAGATCTCGCACTCCCCATTCGTGAAGCCCGTCGACACGTGCCGGTCGGGGTTCTGAACCCCTCGCCGAAGCCGCTCGCAGGCGCATTGAAAGGAAGGTCGACTGACGGGGTGGGTGGCCACTGGTGGCGCAGAATTGAGCCGGGTGACTATCTCGCCAACCAACTTCCCTCCCCCGTCGGCGAGATAGAGCGGCCTCCAACGTGGTGACGAATCGCATGGGAGAGCCACTGGCGTGTCCAAGTAGCAGCCGCTAGCATGAACGTACCAACCCGTCCTCCATGCGAGGGCGGGTCTTTTCTTTGCTCAGAGCATGTACACCACCACTTTTCCCTACTCCCGCAAGGCCTCACAGCCAATCCCATACACACATCTATGCCGTTAATCCATTCTTGACGCGGTTGGATGTGCGGCGTCACAGCATTGGAGGCAGTTCCGGCTGAATCTGGTGGGGGAGTACCCCGCTCAGGGCCTCCACAGCTACGGCCCACGGAATCCTCTCCTGCTCCAACCGCACGTTCCCCTCCAGGCCGAGCCTCTCCACAGTGGCCTGCTCCGCATTCGTCAGGTGGCTGAACGTGCCCCGGCTGGGCTCCGGCTCGGGAACCCACAGGTCGCGGTGGGCGAGCAGCGTGGCCTCATCCATCAGCACGGACTCCACCCGGGGATGGTGCGAACGCAGGCGGTTCAGAATCGCGAACCCATGCGAGTCCAGATCCCCCCAGTAGAGGACCGGAGCCTCCACCACCCACGGGATCGCGCCGATCACATCCACCGCGTAGCCCGAACCGTGCACCACCACGAGCCCGTCCCACTGCGGCATCGCGAGAGCCGACTCCAGGTTCTCCACCACCAGCACCGCCGCAGGCGCAATCCCCATCGACCGGAGCTGCGAGAGCGGCGCGGCGAAGTCCCGCAGCCTTACCTTCGAGGCGATCGCCCCGTCCAGGATCCGCACACGAATCTGCGGATCCGCGTCCACCAGGCCGAGCCCCTCTCCCCCCGACGCCGCCCCGTGCAGCGCCACCACCAGCCCCCGGTGCCTCTGGAACCACTTCGAATCCACCCCGCGCAGCGGAATCTGGCGCGGCCGCACACCCGACTGCGGATTGCCCAGCAGCCACCCCACCACCCCGAGCAGCGTCTCGAAACCCTCGGGCGTCAGGCGCCGCAGCGAGGCAAAGTGGCGCCGAACCGCTGCGGCCATCGCCTCCCCACCACCGAGCTCCTCACGCACCGCGCCCGCCCGCCGCGCGGCCTCGCGCCACTCCCGCCGCGCCGTCCCGCCCGCAAACTCGGCAACCGCATCCGGGCTGGCCAGCTCCAGGCGCAGCGGCACCCGTTGCCGCCCGATCGATCGCCACGCCCGCTCACCCCACGTCACCTCTCTCCCGACGGCGAGCGGCACCTCCCGCCACTCCCTCACCCACCGTTCGGCGGCGGTCTGATCGGCGAGCACCTCCCGCTCGCTCGGCGGCTTGAGGCCGAACGAGAGTTCGGGGGACGCGGAAGGCGCCCCGGCTCCGGCGGCGGGCTCCCCGGTCCCCGCGGCACGCGCCTCGCCCCGGACAATCTCCGCCGCCCAGCGCGCCATGCGCTTGGTGACAACCACCCGCGCACGCTCACGCGCCTCGCCCACCCCGATCACGCCGATTCCTCACCCCACGGAATCGTGGCCACCGTGGAGCGCTGCCTGCTCGGATTCTCGATCGAGGTGGCCCCGCCCACGTACGGCTCGATCGTCTGCAGCAGCTTCTGCGGGGTGGCCAGCACCAGGTGGAATCCGAACTCCTCGAACACGTCCAGGGCCATGCGGGTGTAGCGGGTATCGGCCTTGTCGAAGGCCTCATCCAGCACCACGGTCCCGTAGCGGGAGTACTCCTGATCGGGATCGGCGAGCTGGTAGCGCAGGGCGGCCGCGAGGCAGAAGACCACCAGCTTCTGCTGCTGACCGCCGGACATGGCCGCGCCGGAGTCGTAGGTGGCGTGGGCGCGGCCGGCCTTGTCCACCTCGTCCGCCAGGAACGTCACGTGGAGCCGGGTGTCCAGGCACTGGTTGCGCCACGAACGGTCCACGCTCTCCGAGGAGGCGAGCCGCCGCATGATGTCTGCGAGCGTCTGGAAGCGCGTCTCGGCGCTCTCCAGATCGATCTCGGCCCAACTGCCCTCGGAGATCGAACGCAGATCGCGGATGAACTGGTCCACCACCTCCCCGCGGCGCAGCTTGACCCGCAGGCGCAGGTAGCGCTCGTGATCGAACTCGGAGCGGCGCAGCGAGTCGTTGATCGGCTCGATGCGTGCGGAGACCTCGCGGAGCACCCCGTGGATCTCACTGACCAGCTCGCCGATCAGATCGCGGGAGCGCTCCCGCAGCAGGGAGAGGAACCGATCCTCGTGCTCCGGCAGTCCCCGGGCCACGATCTCGTCCAGCAGGCCGAGGAACCCCTCCCGGTCTGCGAGCGTGGGCGAGAGGTCGATCGCGCTCGCGGGCCACTGCGTCTTGAACTCGGTGGCCAGCCGCGTGATCAGGTGCCCGGCCGTGGTGGCGCGCCGCTGCGCCGCGTCACGCTCCCCCATCAGCTCCTGGCTCAGGGTCTGCCCGATCTCGGAGAGCCGCTCGCGGGTGATCCGCCGGTGACCCGAGGAGAACCTGGCCCGCAGTTGCTCGGCAACACCCGCCGGAATCTCCGGGTCATCCGCCACCCGTTGGCCGAGGTCCGCGACCTCCCGCTCGAGGTGCGCGTTCTTCTCCTCCGCGTCGTGCAGCGCCATCCGCGCGGCCTCGTCCGCCTTCCGTGCCGCTGTCCGCTCGCCGTTCGCCTCTTCCACTGCGGCGACGGCGCTCGCCAGATCTCCATCGGACCTGGTCAGTTGGGCGAGATTGGCCCGGAGGTTGGCGAGGGTGTGGGCCGCGGAGTCCGCATCAACGTCCTGCCACCGTGTGGACCTGAGATTGCGGAGCTTCTCATCGTGGCGGGCGGCCGCATCCGCTGCCGCCTGGATGGCGAGGACCTCGGCCTCCGCCGCCTCGAACGTGCTCCGGGCGGCGGTCAGCCGGTCCACCAGTGCCTCGAGCTTGGACTCCCGGTCCCCCAGCACCCACCGGGTCCTGTCACTGATCGCCGTGCGGTCGTCCTTCTCATACCGGGTCCGGGTGGTCTTGACCTGTCCGTTGATGGTGACCGCCCGCGGGTGGGCGTCCATCTCGTCCGGGGAGTCCACGCACGCATAGTCAAACCGCTGTGACAGGACCGCCTGGGCCCAGTCCCCGAATGGTCCGGGCTGGATCTCCAGGCGGTGCAGCAGGGACTTCTTCGATCCGGCGGCGCGGGGCTGTTCGGCTGCGCCCACCTCCTCGTACACGAGCCGCCCCTGGATCCGGTGGGTGTCCACCCACCGCCGCACGGCGGCCAGGTGTTCGCTGCGAACCAGCAACGTGAGGGCGAACGGCCGGAGTACCCGTTCGATCGCGCCGGTCCACTCGGCGTGTTCCGCGCGCACCTGGATGAGTTCCGCGGCGAACGGGAGGGCCGCCGGCAGCGTGCCCAGTGCGGCCGCGAGCTCCTCGCGGACCTCCAGGAGCGCGGAGGGGATGGTGGTCTGGGTGCGCCGCAGGGCGTGGATCTCCCGTTCCAGGTGTTCGATCTCTCCGCGCGCGGAGAAGAGGCGCTGGTTCTGCTCGAAGCTGGCCTGCGGAGCCGGCGCCGCGGAGGCGCGGGCCGCATCGATTCCCGCCACGAACTCGCCGAACTCCTCTGCGGTACCGGGGACCTGGTGGATTCCCGCCTCGGCCAGGCGTGCGGTGAACGCCTCCACGCGCTCCGTGACCACCGCCAGGTCCTGCTCCGCCGCGCGGATGCGGTGGCCGAGCTGCTCCACCTCGCCCCCGCCACGCTCCCGTACCCGTGCCTGGGCGATCCCCCAGCGCTCCTCGGCCTGCTCGGCCTCCCGCCCCGTCCGCTCCGCCGCGGCACCCAGTTCGATCAGTGCCTCCCTGGTGGAGGCGAGCTCCGCCTGTGCCATCGAGAGGGAGAGCGAGCGCTGCACCGGGAGGATCGACTCGATGAGGGTCAGCCGGGACTCAGCCTCCGCCGTGGCTGACTCGAACTGCTCACTGGCCTCCCGGAGGCTCATGAGGTGGTCGCGTTGGTGGCGGAGTTGCACCACGTGGGCGTGGGCGTCCCGCAGCTCCCCGAACTGGGAGACCGCGGTGTCCACGATCTCGAACGTGCGGGGCCGCTCCAGCATGTACTCGCGGAAGAGCTGATCGAGGGAGTCGAGGCTCTTGGCCGACTGGGTCTTGTGGAGGAGCTGCAGCGCGCCCTCGTCCGCGATCTCGAACAACTGGCGCATCCGCGCGTAGAAGCGGCGGTGATCGCCGTTGGTGGTCACCACCGCGGAGGGGAACCGGCGCTTGAGCTCGCGCGCCTCGATCCCGTTGCGGGCGTACTCCTGCAGCTCCTCGAGGCCGATCGCGGAGCGCTCCACCAGGCAGAGGTCCGAGAGGGAGGCGCTGTCCGTGGCCGTTCCCCGGGCGAAGTAGAGCCGCGCCAGGGTCACGGGGTTCGAGGCGCCGTCCTCGAAGCGGAGCAGGATCCCGGACCAGGTGGCGTTCGGCCGCAGGAAGCGGCTGACCACCTTGTCCTCGTCCTCTGCGGTGGTCCGCGTCCAGGCACCCCGCACGTAGCTCATCTCGGTGCGCTGGGCGGAGCGGGGCCCGGCGCCCTGAGCGGCGGTGTTGAAGCGCAGCCACTTGTTGGGCGTGAGCACGGAGGCGATGGCATCGAGGAGCGAGGACTTCCCGGAGCCCGAGGGCCCGGTGATGAGGTGACCCTTCTGGGCGATCGGGATGCGGTAGATGGCCCCATCGAAGGTGCCCCAGTTGGCGAGCTGGACCTCCGCCAGGCGCCACTGGGGCCGCAGCCCGGGCAGGCGCAACTCGCCGGTGAACCCGCTCACGGACGGCCCCCCTCGTCACCCGAGCCCGCGGATGGTTCCGGACGGACCACGGGGGCGCCGTCGTCGGCAATGGGGATCTCGGAAGGTGGGGTGGGAGCGGAGGGCGAGGGGGCGTCGTCGGGGGAGGAGAGGGAGGAGTAGACCGAGGTGAGGGCGCGGGCGCGCTCCTCATCGATGAGGAAGCGGACGGCGGGGGAGATCTCGGCGCGGCCCTCGCCGGCGGGGTGGAGGACGCGGAGGCGGTCGGTCATGCGGCCCCAGGCGGCGTTGAGGTTGCGGGCGAAGACGGAGTCGTCGCCGGTGGAGTAGACGGCGAGGCGCTCGAAGACCTCCTCCTTGCCCACGATCACGCGGCGCTCGCCGGGGGAGGCGAGGAGGAGTTGGCGGAGGACCAGGAGCATGGCGGTATCGATGAAGGAGAGCTGTTCGGAGCGGAGGGCGGAGGGGACGTTGATCTCCGTGGTTCGGACCTTGCGGGTGAAGGCGATCTCGGCGGCGGGATCGATCACGAGCTCGAGGAAGAGATCGTGGAGGCGGGAGCGGAGGGCTGGCTCGTCCGCCACGAGGGCGGCCCAGATGTTGGGGGATTTCTGGCTGGAGAGGTAGGGCCCTTTGAGGAGTTCGAGGAGGGCGCGGCGGGAGTCCTCGTGGAGGGTGCCGGTGTCTCCCTGCCAGAGGGTGATGTGGTCTGTGGTGGCCTCTGGGGCGGGAGCCTGCGGGGT
>JAUNRP010000074.1:0-1945 GCA_030544165.1 bacterium | reverse complement strand
CATGCGCCCAGCCTCTCGGTGAAGGTGTGGAGGGTGGTGGATGCGGCCCGGGGGACCTCGTCCAGGCCCTTCCAGTGGAGGGTCTCCGTGTGCTCGGCGTGGACCTGGCCGTGCTGCGTGGCGAGCGAGATGAGTCCGATCACGCTGGCCACGCCCTGGGTGGCGGGGAACTCGGCGAGGAGTTCGCCCACGGTGACGGGGGCGCCGGCCGCGCGTTCGAGCATGGCGTCCACGTTCTGGATGAGCTCGGCGAAGTCGATCTCGCTGGCGCGGGCGATCTGGGCGATCTGGGCGAAGTCCACCTCCTCCAGGTCCGCGGTGCCGAGCGGCTGGCCGGAGTCGAACTCCGAGGGATCGTGGAGGGAGAGCTCGCCCACGCTGAACATGCGCATGGCGGAGAGTTCCATGGGATCGCCGAGCGGGGAGTAGGGGCGGATGTGCGGCGCTGCCTCGAGCGCGGCGGCGAGGGCCTCCTGGAGGGCGGTGCGCAGCACCCGGTCCCGCTGGAACTCCTGGGAGAACACGTACCGGCGCAGCCCGCGGGCGAACTCGGTGAGCACCGTGTGGACCTCATGGCTCCCGTGCTTCATGGTGCGCATGAGGTGGCGGAGCGTGGCCCGCACCGAGGGGGTGAGCTCGGTGGCGAACTCGCGGGCGAGGATCGCGGCCACATCGTCCTCGAAGGCGGCCGAGCGCTCCGCATCACGGATGAGTGAGGAGAAGGCGGAGAAGGTGAGGCCCTCCTCGGAGGACTCGATCAGGTCCACGCCGCGGAAGATCTCATCGAGCACCGTGCCGTGTGTGCCCTCGGAGGTGAGGATGCTGGCCCGGAGATCGTGGTTGAGCTGCTCGAAGCGGGCGCGGACCCGCGCGAAGTCTGCGGGGAGCTCCTGGGCCTGGAACAGCACGTCCTGGACGCGTTCCGTTGCACGCGCGGGGTCCAGGACCGGGGAATCGCCGCTGGAGATCCTCGCGATCTCCTCATCGATCCGCTCCCGCTGCTGCTGGAGGGCCTCCAGGCGCCGATTCGAATCCGGATCCGTATCAATGGCGAGTTGGCGCAGCGCGCTGGTCATGTTGATGAGGCGCGATTCCGTGACCGTGGAGCGGGGAGCATCGAGCTGGTGGAGGATCCGGATGGCATCGAATCCCGCGGCGGAGAGTTCGTAGGTTTCCCCGCGCGCGTCCGTGGCCGGGCGCCGGATCAGGAAGCCGCCGTTGCGCCAGTCATCGCAGTAGGCCTTGGCGGTGCGGGCGCCGATCTCGAAGTGTTCCCTGAGGATCTCGAGGTCCGTATCGATCAGCTCGTGGATGTCCTCCGTGGAGCGGCGGGCGCCGGGCTCGCCAAGGTGTTCGCCCAGGAGCGCGGCCACGATCGCCACGTGGTCCGCCCGCAGCAGGCGCAGCGCGGCGCTCTCCTCGAGCACCCTGCGATACGCGAGGGCCTGGGCGAGAGCGGACATGGATTCAATTGTGCCTGAGCGGGCTGACATGGATGACTCCTCGCCAAGCGTTCCTCACGTCCGCTGGTGCGTCACCCCGCGCACGATCTGGGACACCGCCTGCTGCGTGAGCCCGAACTGGGCGGCGATTTCCGACTGGGTGACGCCCTGAGCTGCGAGGTTGCGAATGTCCCGCACCTGCTGCGCCTCCTCGCGGGCCTCGGTTGGGTCCTTCCCCGTGAGGCGCCCACTCATGATCGCGTTCACTGTGGAGAGGGAGACGTCCCACGCCTCAGCCACGTCTGCGCGCCGGGTGCCGGCTTGGACCTCGCTCCTGATCCGCTCCACGTCGCGCGTGGTCAGTGGTGGCCTCTTCTTCCCCGACGACGCCGGGTTCGGTTCCGGCCCCGCCTCACTTTGGGCTCTGGCCCGCTTTGGGGACGGGGACTCTGCGATGGGACCTCCGGCCGCGGCTCGCGTCTTCCCGCGCACGATCGCGGAGA
>JAUNRP010000073.1:2666-9244 GCA_030544165.1 bacterium | reverse complement strand
GACCAGTTCTGGGCGGCGGGAGACCAGCTCGCGCGCGGCTTCGTGATCGGCGCCACCGCGGGCCGCACCACGCTGGCCGGTGAGGGCACCCAGCACATGGACGGCCACTCCCCCATCCTGGCGGGCACCAACCACGCGTTCGTGATCTACGATCCGGCCTACGCGTACGAGATCGGCCACATCATGAAGGACGGCCTCACGCGCATGTACGGGGACGGCTCGGACGGCCGCAACCAGGACGTCATGTACTACCTCACCGTGTACAACGAGCCCATGGCACAGCCGGCGGAGCCGGAGGACCTGGACGTGGAGGGCCTGCTCAAGGGCATCTACAGGGTGGCCGAGCACGACGGCGAGGGTGGCGAGAAGGTCCAGCTCCTCGCCTCGGGCGTGGGCCTGCCCTGGGCCCTGCACGCCAAGGAACTCCTCCGCAAGGACTGGGGCGTGGACGCCGCCGTGTGGTCCGTGACCTCCTGGGCCGAGCTGCGCCGCGACGGCGTGGAGACGGACCGCCACAACCTGCTCGGCGGCGGTGAGAAGCGCACCGCGTTCCTCACCCAGCAGCTCGAGGGCTCAGAGGGTCCGTTCATCGCCACCTCGGACTACGACCACCTGGTCCAGGACCAGATCCGCAAGTGGGTGCCCGGCGAGTACCACACCCTCGGTGCCGACGGCTTCGGGTTCTCGGACACGCGTCCCGCCGCCCGCCGCTACTTCAACATCGACGCGCACTCCATGGTGGCCAAGGCGCTCCAGGCGCTCGCCAAGGAGGGCCGCTACGACGAGAAGCACGTGGCCGAGGCGATCGAGAAGTACCGCCTCCTGGACGTGCGGGCGGGCGAGTCCGGCTCCGAGGGTGGCGACGCCTAGGCGCGCTCCTCCCCGGGCCCGTCCTCCGGCCCCTCGACCGGCGCCTCCTCGGGCGCATCCACGGGTTCGCCCGCTGGTGCGTCCTCGGGGGCGCCGTCCGTCTCCGGTTCGGCATCCGCGCCCGGCTCGGGGAGCACCCGCTCCCCCTCCTCGTACCGCCTGCCGCTGTAGGTGGGGTTCAGGAAGTTCTCCGCGGAGAGCACCCTGTCCACCTCCTCCTCGGTCATGAGGCCCATCTCGAGGACCACCTCACGCACGGAACGCCCGGAGACCGCGCAGGCCCGGCCCACCCGGTCCCCATTGTGGTGGCCGATGAAGGGCACGAGGTAGGTGACGATCCCGATCGAGTTCATCACGTAGTCCCGGCACCGCTCCTCGTTCGCGGTGATGCCGTCCACGCACTTGGTGCGCAGGGCGTCGCAGGCGTTGACGAGCAGCTTGATGGAATCGAACATCGCCTGCGCGAGGGCAGGCTCCATCACGTTCAACTCGAGCTGTCCGGCCTCGGAGGCCATCGTGACCGTCATGTCGTTCCCGATCACGTTGAAGCACACCTGGCTGACCACCTCGGGGATCACCGGGTTCACCTTGGCGGGCATGATGGAGGATCCGGCCTGGAGTTCGGGCAGGTTGATCTCCTTGAGTCCCGCGCGCGGGCCGGAGGAGAGCAGCCGGAGATCGTTGCAGATCTTCGAGAGCTTGGTGGCGAGGCGCTTGAGGGCGGAGTGCGTGGCCACGTAGGCGCCGTTGTCATAGGTGGCCTCCACCAGGTCCTGGGCGGAGGAGATCGCGAATCCCGAGACCTCGGCGAGCGTGCTGGCCGCCAGCTCCGCGTAGCCCGGAGGGGCGTTCAGCCCGGTTCCGACCGCGGTGGCGCCCAGGTTCACCTCGGCGAGCAGGTGCTCGGCGTTGTCGATGCGGCGGAGCTCCTCGGCGATGTTGGAGGCGTAGGAGCGGAACTCCTGCCCCAGCGACATGGGAACGGCGTCCTGGAGCTGCGTGCGGCCCATCTTGAGCACGTGGGCGAACTCCTCGCCCTTCGCGGCGAACGATTCGGAGAGCAACTGGATCGCCGTGTAGAGCTCCTCCAGCGCGATCAGGATTCCCACGCGGAACCCCGAGGGGTAGGCATCGTTCGTGGACTGCGACTTGTTGACGTGGTCATTCGGGTTGATGAGGTCGTAGCGGCCCTTCTCGAAGCCGGCCACCTCGAGGGCCAGGTTGGCGATCACCTCGTTCGCGTTCATGTTGGTGGAGGTTCCCGCGCCGCCCTGGTAGACGTCCACGGGGAACTGGTCCATGCACCGGCCCTCCTCCAGGATCAGGTCGCAGGCGGCCACGATCGCATCCGCGATGTCGGCCGGGAGCACCAGGAGTTCCTTGTTGGCGAGCGCCGCCGCCTTCTTCACCATCACGATCCCGCGGATCATCTCCGGAACATCGTTGATCGTGGTGGCGGAGATCTGGAAGTTCTCGGTGGCACGGAGGGTGTGGACCCCCCAGTACGCGTCCGCCGGGATCTCCCGGGGGCCGAGCAGGTCTTCCTCGATGCGCGTGGCGGTCATCTCTCTCCTTCGAGTGGTGGCAGGCGGGCGTGTGGCCCACGTTCGATGCTAGCGAGGCGCCAGTCCCCCCGCATGGCTTCGCGGCCCTTCCCCCACCGGCCACGGCGCGGGGCCGCCCCGCCCGCCGCCGCCCGGCCCTAAGCTTTCGGGCATGGCACGCACCGATCCCCCGGCTCCCCGGGCCAGCCGCGAGTACCCCGAGGCGATGGCCGAGGCCCTCACCCAGGGGTCCTCCTCGCTCGCCGCGGTGGCCTCCAAGCGGATGGAGGCCGATCTGGGGTGGGTGGGGAAGCTCGATGCGGCGGACCGCTCCTGGCTCGGGATCGTGGCCCAGGAGTCGATCGCGGCGTTCGCGCGCTGGCTTCGCAACCCCTCGGCCGCGTCCACCAGCCCCACCGAGATCTTCCGGGCCGCCCCCCGCAGCCTGGCCCGCTCCGTCACCCTCCAGCAGACCGTGGCCCTCACCCGCCTGATCGTGGAGGTGGTGGAGGAGCGCGCCGTGGAGCTCGTGGGCGCCGAATCCGAGCCGCTGCTACGCGAGGCCGTCCTCGTCTACTCCCGCGAGGTGGCATTCACCGCCGCCGAGGTCTACGCGAACGCCGCAGAGACCCGGGGCGCGTGGGACGCCCGCCTCGAGTCCTTCGCCGTGGACGCGCTCGTGCGCGGCGCCCCGGACGAGACGCTCCGCTCCCGCGTCTCCACGCTCGGCTGGACCGGCGAGGGCCCGGCACTCGCGCTCGTGGGCCTCGCCCCGGAGAAGCACGCCGCGGAGTTCTCCGCCGAACTGCGCGCCAGCGCCCGCCACATGACCGCGGACGTGCTGATCGGCCTCCAGGGCGAGCGCGTGATCGCCGTGCTCGGCCACAGGGACTCCCCCCTCGATGTGGCACGCCGGCTCGCCCCGGGTTTCGAGAGCGGCCCCGTGGTGATCGGTCCGGAGGTGCGCGGGATTTCCGACGCCGGTCGCTCGGTCCGGGCTGCTATGGCCGGGATGCTGGCAGTTCCGGCGTGGGCCAAGGCGCCCAATCCCGTGCTCGCGGATGACCTGCTCCCGGAGCGCATGCTCAACGGGGACCCCCTCGCCCGCAACATGCTGATCGAGTCCCTCTACCGGCCCCTCGCGGCCGCGGGCAGCACCCTGGTGGCCACCCTCGAGGAGTACATCGGGCAGGGCCACTCCCTCGAGGGTGCGGCCCGGGAGCTGTTCGTCCACCCCAACACCGTGCGCTACCGCCTCCGCCGGATCGCCCAGGTGGTGGGCTGGGACCCCACCGATCCCCGCGAGGGCTACGTGCTGCGCACCGCGCTGGCCGTGGGCAGGCTCGCGGAGGCCTCGGCCCCCGGGACCACCCGCGCGTGACCGCAGCCACACGCCGCGCCGCCCTTTGTGGGGTTCCGACAACGCGTTGAGACCGACTTGTCGCCACGGCGGCATGCTCGGGCGTTCGGATTGTTGAGACGATCGAACACGTGCTTGCGATCCTCGCGCCCGGACAGGGCTCCCAGACCCCCGGAATGCTCGAGCCCTGGCTCGCCGATCCGGGCATCGCCGCACTCGTGGACTCGCTCTCCGAGGCCTCCGGCGTGGACCTCGCCGAGCTCGGCACCCGCGCGGACCAGGAGACCATCACGGACACGGGCAACGCCCAGCCGCTGATCGTGGCCACCTCGATCGTCTCGGCCCTCTCCCTCCTCGGCTCCCTCCCCGCCACCTCGGCCGGCGTGGTGGCCGGGCACTCCGTGGGAGAACTCTCCGCCCTCGCGCTCTCCGGCGTCCTCCGCCCGCAGGATGCGGTGGCGCTGGCGGCGCGTCGTGGCGCACTGATGGCAGACGCGGCCGGACGCATTCCCACCAGCATGAGCGCCGTCGTCGGCGGACAGAGGGATGAGGTGCTGGAAGCGATCGAGGCGGCGGGGTGCGCACCCGCCAACGTGAACTCCGCCCAGCAGGTGGTGGCCGCGGGGACGCCGGAGCAGCTCGCCCACCTGGCCGAGAATCCGCCCGCGCGTGCGCGGGTGATCCCGCTGCAGGTGGCCGGGGCGTTCCACACCGAGCACATGTCCCCCGCCGTGGAGCCGTTCGAGGAGGCCGCGGACCGCCTGAATCCGCGCGATCCCGCGGTCCCCCTGCTCTCGAACCGTGAGGGAGCCGTGGTGGCGAGCGGTCACGACGCTGTGGCCCGGCTGGTCAGCCAGCTCACCTCCCCCGTGCGCTGGGACCTGTGCATGGACCGCATGCGGGACCTCGGCGTGGGCGCGATCATCGAACTGGCGCCCGGTGGCGTGCTCACCGGACTCGCGAAGAGGGAGCTGAAGGGGGTCCCCGCGGTGGCGCTGACCTCCCCGGATGACCTGGACGCCGCCCGCGAGCTGATGGAGGCAGGCGCATGAGCGCGATCCGGATGGCCGAGACGGTCCAGTACTCCCGCCTCCTCTCCGTGGCGGGCGTGCGCGGGGACCTCGTGGTCACCAATGACGACATCGCCGGCCCCATCGACTCCTCGGACGAGTGGATCCAGCAGCGCACCGGAATCATCACCCGCCGCCGCGCGGGCGAGGACCAGTCGCTGCTGGACATGTGCATCGGGGCATCACGCGAGGCGATCTCGCTGGCGCGGCTCGAGCCCACGGACATCGACACGGTGATCGTGGCCACGGTCACCCACCTGCAGCTCACGCCCTCGCTGGCCGCCTCGCTGGCGGACCGGATCGGCACGCAGGGCGCGGCGGCGTGGGACATCTCCGCCGCCTGCGCCGGGTACCCCTACGCGGTGGGCCAGGCAGACGCGCTGGTCCGCTCCGGGTCCGCCCGCCACGTGCTCGTGGTGGGGGCCGAGCGCATGAGTGACGTCATCGACCCCACCGATCGCTCCATCTCCTTCCTGCTCGGCGACGGCGCCGGGGCCGCGGTGGTGGGGCCGGCGGACGCTCCCGGCATCGGGCCCACGGTGTGGGGCTCGGACGGTTCGCACGATCAGACCATCCGCCAGACCCACTCGTTCGATACCTTCCGCACGGGCGAGGACACGAGCTGGCCCACGCTGCGCCAGGAGGGTCCCACCGTGTTCAAGTGGGCCGCCTTCGAGATGGCGAAGGTGGCGGCGCGGGCGATCGAGGCGGCGGGGCTCCAGCCCTCCGACATCGACGTGTTCGTGCCGCACCAGGCGAACATGCGGATCATCGATCAGCTCATGAAGTCGCTCCACCTGCGCGAGGACGTGGTGGTGGGGCGCGATATCGCGGACACGGGGAACACCTCGGCCGCCTCGATTCCCCTGGCCACGGAGCGCCTGCTCCGCGAAGGCCAGGCCCACGGAGGTCAACTCGCCCTGCAGATCGGCTTCGGAGCCGGTCTGGCATATGCCGCGCAGGTGGTTGTCCTTCCCGATCACAACAACGCCTGAGGAGGCACCCATGGCCCTGTCGAACGAAGAAATCCTTGCCGGCCTTGCCGAGATCGTGGCCGAGGAGACCGGCCTCCCCGCCGAGCAGGTGACCCCGGAGGCCACCTTCACGGACGACCTCGACATCGACTCGCTCTCGATGATGACGATCATGACCTACGCCGAGGAGAAGTTCGAGGTGCGCATCCCGGACGAGGAGGCCACCAAGCTCTCCACCGTGCAGGACGCCGTTGACTTCATCGCGAAGGCCCAGGCCTGATTCGGGCCTGAGCGGTTTGAGCAGTAGCACCCCGAGGAGCTCCATGACCCCCCGCGTCGTCATCACCGGACTGGGAACCACCAACCCGCTCGGCGGCACCGCCGCCGAGACCTGGGAGGCGGCCCTCGCCGGGCGCTCCGGCATCCGTTCCTTCGAGAACGACTGGCAGGAGCGCTACGAGATCCCGGTGGGGTTCGCGGGCTTCGCGGCGCGCGAGCCGTCCGAGGTCCTCGAGGTCCGCGAGCTGAAGAGGATGGACCGCTCCACGCAGTTCCTGATGGTGGCGGCGCTCGAGGCGTGGGCGGACGCGGGGGAACCCGAGGTGGAAGCGGAGCGGCTCGGGGTGGTGGCGTCCTCCGGAATCGGCGGGGTGACCACCCTCCTGGACGGCTGGGACACCGTCCGCGAGAGGGGGGCGCGGCGCGTCCTGCCCCTCACCGTCCCGATGCTGATGCCCAATGCCCCGGCCGCCAACCTCTC
>JAUNRP010000073.1:0-2566 GCA_030544165.1 bacterium | reverse complement strand
GACGTGGGCCGTGACGGCTTCGTGATGGGTGAGGGCGCCGGCGTGGTGGTGCTCGAGTCCGAGGAGCACGCCCGCGCCCGTGGCGCCACCATCTACGGCGTGGTGGCCGGGGTGGGCATGAGCGCGGACGCCTATGACATCGCTCCCCCGGATCCCTCCGGGGCCGGCCAGGAGCGTGCCATGCGGCTCGGGATCGAGGATGCGGGGATCGAGGGCTCCCAGGTGGTGCACGTCAACGCCCACGCCACCTCCACGCCCGCCGGTGACATGGTGGAGGCCCGGGCGATCTCCCGCGTGGCCGGGGAGAGGGTGCTGGTGACCGGCACCAAGTCCATGACCGGCCACCTGCTGGGGGGCGCGGGGGCGCTCGAATCGATCTTCACCGTACTGGCGCTCAAGAACCGGCTGGTCCCTCCCACCATCAACGTTTCCGATCCTGAGCCCGAGATGCCGGTGGACCTCGTGCGGGACACCCCGCGGGAACTCCCTGCGGACGGCCCGCTCTACGCGCTCAACAACGCGTTCGGGTTCGGCGGCCACAATGTGGCCCTCGTGTTCGGGACCGAGTAGTTCTCACACTCCGCGTCCGCCGGGCGGCCTCAGCCCACCCGGTGCAGCCACCGGATCGGGGCACCGGCGCCCGCGTAGCGGAACGGCTCCAGTTCGTCGTCCCATGCCTGGCCCAGGGCCAGGTCCAGCTCGCGCCGCAGGCGACCCAGATCGTCCGCGTGCTCGAGGGCGGCGCGGATCCGGTTCTCCGGCACCACCACGTTGCCATGGACATCGGTGGCGGCGTGGAAGATCCCCAGCTCCGGGGTATGGGACCAGCGGCCGCCGTCCACGCCCGGGGAGGCCTCCTCGGTCACCTCGTAGCGCAGGTGCTCCCACCCGCGCAGGGCGGAGGCGAGGCGGGCGCCGGTTCCCACGGGTCCCACCCAGCTCAGTTCGGCACGCACCATCCCGGAGACGGCCGGCTGCGCGGTCCACTCCACCTGGATGCGCTGATCGAGGGCCGTGGCGATGGCCCATTCGACGTGCGAGCACAGCGCACGGGGCGCAGAGTGCACAAAAACAACGCCGCGGGTGTACTTCCCACTCATCGTCCGACTCCTTTCCGAGGGGCGTCTTCCCCAACGACACTCGGAATCATCGGCACGTGAATCACACGGCTGGAATTATTCAATCACGGGCGGCAGGTAAAGCAAAGCCCTAGAAACGCTCCCGGATCTCCTTCATGGCCTTCTTCCGGGTGGCCCGGTCCAGCCGATCGATGTAGAGCATGCCATCGAGGTGGTCCACCTCGTGCTGCAGGGCGCGGGCCATGAGTCCTTCCCCCTCCACCTCGATCTTCTTTCCGTCCAGGTCCGTGCCCTCCACGCGGGCGTACCAGGCGCGCTCGGTGGGGAACCACAGCTCGGGCACCGAGAGGCAGCCCTCCTCGCCGTCCTGGAACTCGTCCTCGGAGGTGTCCACCAGCTTGGGGTTCAGCACGTAGCCGATGTCCCCATCGATGTTCCAGGAGAAGGCCCGCAGCGAGACGCCGATCTGGTTGGCGGCGAGCCCGGCGCGGCCCTCGTGGTCCACGGTCTCCAGCAGGTCCTCCACGAGCTGCTTCACCCGCGCGTCCACCTCGGTGATGGGGGCACAGGGGGTGCGGAGGACCGGGTCTCCCACGATGCGGATGTCACGGAACGCCATAGACCTACCTAACCCCTTCTGCAGACGAAAACACCCCGGAATCGGCCTGATTCCGGGGCTCTGGCTCCCGCGACTGGACTCGAACCAGTAACCGTCCGATTAACAGTCGGATGCTCTGCCAATTGAGCTACGCGGGATCGCGCCTCAGCGACTTTACCAGCCCCGCGCCCGGCGGAGGAAATCTCCCCCTGTCAGTTCGGCCACACCTTCTCCCCCTACTCCACCGTCATCCCGACGGCGGATCTCGCCTGCCGCTCGAGCGCGTCAGCAAGCCGCTGCTCGCGTTCCGTCAGGGGTCCTCGCGCGATCAGTTGGGAGAAGAGCTTTCCTCCCGGCCCGCGGCGTATCAGGGCGCGGACATCGCCGCCCGCCGTCGGGAGTATCTCCACGTGCACCTGCGAGGAGGTGATGCGTTCTCGGACGGCGGTGACGGCGTCGTAGACCTCGTCCGTGGCGGTGGTGAGGACCAGCGGTTCGGCACCGTCCACCCACCGCACGGTGAGCTGGCGGGTGTCCCCGTTCCAGGAGGCGGACTCGGCCCGGCTCCAGAAGTGGCGCTGTTCGAACTCCTCGCCGTCCAGGACCACCAGCTCGTCCATGGCCACCCCGAGCCATCGGCCGCCCGTGAGGGGTGCCGAGACGGCGACGCCGGCGCTCTTCAGCCGCTTGGCGGTGGCCTTGTCCAGGGTGGGCTCGGGGGGCCGCCCGTCCCGTGGCTTCTTGGTTCTCATGGCGTTCACCGTAACCCGTGATTCGCGCGCGGCCCAGCGGGAAACGTACGCTTGGGCCCATCGCCCCGATAGCTCAGCCGGTTAGAGCAGCGGACTCATAATCCGTCGGTCCTCGGTTCAAGTCCGAGTCGGGGCAC
>JAUNRP010000072.1 GCA_030544165.1 bacterium | reverse complement strand
GTGACCGAGTACTCGCTGCGCGGCGAGATCGAGCGCACGGTGAAGAAGGCGCGGAAGAACGTCTCGGACCGCAAGCTCCCCAAGATCACGGGTGGCGAGGCCCAGGGGGAGCGGCGGATCGTGGAGGACCCGCCCGTGGTCACGCGGGTGCCGGAGGAGCGGTGGGACCAGGTGGCCGGCGCGCTCGATGAGTACCTGGAGACGCTGACGTCCCAGTGGCGGCGCGTGGTGGGCTCCTACTACCTGGCGGACCTGGCCCACAAGGTGGTGGGCGTGGGGTCCGTGGGGCTGCGAGCGTACGTGGCGTTGCTGGAGGGCTCCGAGGAGGACGACGTGCTGTTCCTCCAACTCAAGGAGGCGCGGCGCTCGGTGATCGCCCCGTTCGTACACGGCGACAAGGCGTGGCACCGCCACCAGGGCGAACGCGTGGTGGAGTACCAGCAGGACCTGCAGACCGTCTCCGATCCTCTGCTCGGGTGGACCTCGTTCGGCGGGCGGGACTACTACGTGCGCCAGTGGAGGAACCAGAAGGGCACGATCGATCTGGGGGCGATCACCCCGCAGGCGCTGCGCGACTACGCGGGGATCGTGGGGCACCTCCTGGCGAAGGGGCACGCGCGGACCTCGGGCGCCTCGCGGATCGCGGGGTACCTGGGGAAGTCCGATGCGGCGGCGGTGGCGTTCGCGCGCTGGGCGCGGGCGTACGCCGATCAGACGGAGAAGGACCACGCGGCCTTCGTGGCCGCCATCGAGGCCGGCCACCTCCCCACGTGAGGGTGCGCCAGACTTTCGTGCCGCACCTGCATCCGCACCCGACCTGCCCCTGGGGCGGTGGGCCGCTGGCGGCTCGCAACCCTCAGGCCGCGCCGCCGGCGTGGCGGAGGCGCAGCGAGTTGCCCACCACCAGCACAGATGAGAACGCCATCGCCACGCCCGCGATCATCGGGTTGAGCAGGCCGAACGCCGCCAGCGGGATCGCCGCCACGTTGTAGGCGAAGGCCCAGAACAGGTTCTGCTTGATCACCCGCAGGGTGGCGCGGCTGATCGAGATCGCCTCCGGCACGGCGCGCGGATCCCCGGAAACAATGGTGATGTCGCTCGCCTCCTTGGCCACATCCGTCCCGGTGCCCATCGCGATACCGAGGCCGTGCGTGCCGGCCTGGGCGAGGGCGGCGGCGTCGTTCACGCCGTCACCCACCATGGCCACCTGGTGGCCGCCCTGCTGGAACTCGGCCACCACGTCCCGCTTCTCGGTGGGCAGTACGCCGGCGCGCACATCGCTGATGCCGACGGCCTCCGCCACGGCCCGCGCGGGCGCCTCCGCATCCCCGGTGAGAAGGATGGGCGTCACGCCGAGATCGCCCAGGGCCGCGATCGCGGCGGCGGCCCCCTCCTTGGGGGCGTCGCGCACCACGAGGAGCCCGCGGACCCGGCCGTCCCAGCCCAGCGCGACGGCAGTCCCACCCCCGGACTCGGCACGTTCGAGCGCGAGGAGGGCGTCGTCGTCGACGGCGAGGCCTGAGTCCCGTAGGTGCGTGAGCCTGCCGATGGTGGTGGGGGTGCCGTCAACAGTGGCGGTGACGCCGAGGCCGGTGTCCGAGGTGAAGTCGGTGGCGGTGGGGAGGGTGAGGCCGGCGTCCTGGGCGCCGCGGACGATCGCCTTGGCGATCGGGTGCTCCGAGGGGGCCTCGGCGGCGGCGGCGCGGGTGAGGATCTCCTCCTCGGTGGCCTCCCCGAGGGGGAGGGCGCGATCGAAGGTCATGCGGCCGGTGGTGAGGGTGCCGGTCTTGTCCAGGAGTACGGAATCGATGCGGCGGGTTGCCTCGAGGACCTCCGGGCCACGGATCAGGATGCCGCGCTGGGCGGCGCGGCCCGTTCCGGCCAGCAGGGCGGTGGGCGTGGCGAGTCCGAGCGCACACGGGCACGCGATGATGAGCACGGCGATCGCGGCGGTGAACGCCTGGGCGAGGGTGCCGCCGAGGACGAGCCACAGGGCGAACGTGATCACCGCGATCACGAGCACCACGGGCACGAAGATGGCGGAGACCCGGTCCGCGATGCGCTGGACCGGGGCCTTGCCCACCTGGGCCTCCTCCACGAGGTGGCCGATCTGGGCGAGCGTGGTGTCCTCACCCACGCGGGTGGCGCGGATGATGAGGGAGCCGGAGGTGTTGAGGGTGGCGCCGGTGACCGTGTCTCCCGGGCCCACCTCCACGGGGACCGATTCGCCGGTGAGGAGCGAGGCGTCCACGGCGGAGCGTCCGCCGGTGACGGTGCCGTCCGTGGCGATCTTCTCGCCGGGCTCCACCCGGAAGGAGTCGCCCACCTGGATCTGGTCCAAAGGCACGCGGATCTCGCGGGAGATGGAACCGGCGCGGACGATCTTGGTGGCCTCCGCGGGCTGCATCTTGGCGAGCGCCCGCAGGGCGTTGCCGGCGGCGCGGCGCGAGCGGGACTCGAGCCAGCGGCCGAGGAGGAGGAATGTGATGACCACCGCGGCCACCTCGAAGTAGAGCTCCGGGTGCGCGGCGTGTTCGCCGGCGGCGCGGGGCCACAGGCTCATCTCCATCCGCATCCCGATCTCGCCCGAGCCGCCCAGCGTGATCGCCCACAGCGACCAGAGCGTGGCCGAGAGCGTGCCGATCGAGACGAGCGTGTCCATCGTGGAGGTGCCGTGGCGGGCTGCGCGGAACGCGGCCGTGTGGAACGGCCAGGCCGCCCATCCCACCACCGGCAGTGTGAGCGCCATGGCCAGCCACTGCCAGCCCGGGAACTGGGTGGCCGGGAACATCGAGAGGACGAAGACCGGCACCGTCAGGATCGCGGAGACGATGAAGCGGCGCTTCAGGTCCGCCTGGCGGCGGGTGGAGGGATCGGAGGTATCGGCGTCCGGGGCGGAGCCGTGGCCCTCGTGGGAGTGGCCGGAGAGGGGGTCGTGGCCCTTGTGGGCCTCGTGCTCGGGGTGGACGGCGTCGTTCTCGGCAAGCGCGCCCGCGTGTCCGCCGGGAGCACTCTCACCGACGGCACGCGCGCCCGGGTCAGGTGAGGTGGCGGCGGTGGCGGGCCCGCCGTCGTCGGACATGGGACGACGGCGCGTGACGGTGCCGGAGTACCCAGCGGCCGAGACCGCAGCCTCGAGGTCCGCGTCCGAGTGGTCCTCGGTGAGGCTGACCTTGGCGCGTTCGGTGGCGAGGTTGACCACCGCGGAGACGCCGGGCATCTTGTTGAGGCGGCGCTCCACGTGGCCCACGCAGGAGGCGCAGGTCATGCCCTCGATCTGGAGGTCGACCTCGGCGAGGACGTTATCGCCGGGGGTGGGGGAGGGGGCGTTCTTCGGGGCGGCTGTCACCGGCGCTCGACCCCTACGAGGGTGTAGCCCGCTTCCTCGATGGTCTCGCGGAGCTTGTCATCGGAGATCTCGTCGTTGAGCGTGATGACCACCTGCGTGGTGCCCTCGGGCTTGAGGGTGGTCATGATCTCGTGGACCTCGTCCAGGGCGGAGAGGGCGTTGTCCACGTGGTTGACGCAGTTGCTGCAGGTCATGCCGTCGATCAGGAGGCGGAGGGACTGCATTCCGTTCATCATGGTGGTGCTCCTTTGGTGGTGGTGTGGGGCTGGGTGGGTGGCTTTGTGAAGGTCAGGGGGTCAGGGGGATCAGGACTTCCAGAGGCGCGCAATCGCGTCCGTGGCTTCCTTGAGCTTGGCGGCGCCCTCCTCCTCGGAGGACTGCGCGGCGCCCACCACGCAGTGGCCGAGGTGGTCCTCGATGAGGCCGAGGCTGACGGCCTGGAGGGCCTTGGTGACGGCGGAGATCTGGGTGAGGACATCGATGCAGTAGGTGTCATCGGCGATCATCCGCTCGATTCCCCGCACCTGCCCCTCGATGCGCCGCATCCGCTTGAGGTATGCCTCGCGGTCCTTGGTGTAGCCGTGTGTGGCTGTGTGCGTGGACATGGCGACCTCCTCCCGTTACTGCGAGCATACCCCCGAGGGGTATTTCGGGCAACCGGGACGGCACCTTTGCGTGGGGTGCGCTCCTGCGGCCGAGACGGTGGTGATCCGCTCCGCCCCCGCGGTGGTGTTCCGCTCCGCCCGCGCCCCTACTCGGTGGTCTCGTCCTCGAGATCGGTGAACCACTGCGGCCACTCGTCCCGGGGGAAGCGCTCCCTCTCGAGCCGGAGCATCTCGGCGGTGATGATGCGCTGGAACCGGGGCTGGGCGGTGCGGTTGAAGTTGAGGGTGAGCTTGCCCTCGTTGGTGATGGTCACGAGGGCGGAGAACCAGACCGGCTCCTCCTGCGTGGTGGCATGGAGGCGCAGCTCGCTGAACGCGCGCGCCACGTCCTGGGAGACTGTGGGAACCGGCGCGGTGGAGCCGTCTGCCATCACCGCCTGGGCGGAGAGTTCCATTGCGTTTCCGAGTGCCTGGCACATGACCCGGGCCTCCGTGGCGCCCTGCGGCACGTGCGGAAGGACGCCCTGGGCGATCCGCTGGTAGAGGGCCACGCTCTCCGGGGAGTTGATGCCCGTGGGGGCGGTGCCGGGGGCGGGCTCGAGGCCCGTGACCTTCGGTCCGGGGGTGTCAGGTGCGAAGCCCGGCGTGGGGGTGGTTCCCTGGGCGGGGGCGTTGCCGGGCGCGCCGGCTGGTGCGGGTGCGCTTCCCGGTGCGCCGGCCTGGCCGCCTGTTGCCTGCCCGAACGCCCCCACGGGGGAGTCCTTCAGGACGTTCTGGCGGCTTGCCTCCTGGGCCCGGGCCACCCTCTCCTTCTGGAGCTGGGTCATCCACGGCTGGGCGGCCACCTCCTGCGGCTGGATGTTCTTCACCTCGGAGGAGGGGACCGTGGCTTCCCAGACTCCGAGCTCGATCTCTTGGAGACCCGCATCGCGCGCCAGTTCCCAGTGCCGTGCCGCCGAGACCACTCGCGAGACGGCCTTGCCGTCAGGGAGTTGGAAGTTGTGGACCAGGAGAACCGGGTGCTCGTTCCATGTGGCGGCAACGCGCACCTCGAAGAGGGCCGCAGCATCCGAGTGCTCCACCTGCTTGGCCCAGATGCCTCCCTCGTACTCGGTGAATTCGAGTTCTTCGGGGGGTGCCACCGGAGCCACCGCCGTGATGGCCGTGGGGACGCCGTTCTCCGCCGACTGGACGTCGGCCACGAACGCCTTGTCACCGAGGACCACGAGCGATCCCGTGGTGGGGGTTGGGGTGGCTCGGCGCATCTCACCGCCTGCGGAGTGGTCCTGCCAGCCGTGGGCGGGACCGAAGTAGGTGGCGACCAGTTCCGGATCTGCGCCCTCCTCGAACTTCCAGAGGCGGGCCCCGTTCGTGATCCGGGTGTGGTCCAGGAAGAAGACCTCCACCAACTGCTCGCCCACGGCCACGGTGCCGGAGGTGCTCATGGCGTCCCGCTCGGTGATCCGGGTGGCGGGCGTGAGCTGCCAGGAGGGGGAGCGGTCCACGTGGAGGATGTGGATGGGTCCGTCCGTGGGGAAGGGGGAACCCTCGTAGTCGGTGTGGTGGAGCCGGCGCAGATCCGCGACGGAGGTGACCTCGGAGACCTCGCCTGCCCGCACCACGTAGCCTGCGATGCGGTCGTATCCCTCGTTGAGGAACGCCTGGACATGGGCGGGGGTGATGGCCTTCTGGAGCACTACGGTCATGCAAATCAGGCTACCCGAGCCCTCTGGACGCTTCCTGAGCGCTCCACAACTATCCGCGCTCGGCGTAGCCACGCCCGACCTGTCCAAAATCAAGCGCCAGATTCTGGCGACCGTTGGAACGACGGCGCCGTTTCAACGATGCTCAACTTCTCGCGCTTGATTTTGGACAGGTCAGCATCGAACGGATGCTCTCCACTACGTAGTCGGAGTCCTCCAGCATCTCCACGGTGAAACGGAGGACGGTCCATCCGGCAGAGACGAGGGCGTTCTGGCGCCGGCGGTCACTCTCGAATGTTTGCCGGCTGGAGTGGAACTCCCATCCGTCCACCTCGATCGCGAGCTTTGCCTCCGGGAACGCAACGTCCAGGAAGTACAGATTCCCTTCGATCAGCACCGGATGGTTGGCCACCCACCCCTGGAGGTCCTCGGAGTCGAGGATCGAGTGGAGATCTCGCTCGGCGTTGGACCATGGGTTGGTGGTGGTGCGTTCGAGGATCCGACGCCGGGCTTCGTTGCCGGGACGGCTCGGTGCGGATTGGAAGGCGGCCCAGAGCTCCTCGAGACTGACCTGTCCGGTGCGGCGGAGGTGATCGACGCTCGCCCCGGCGTCCGTTGCCGCGAGATCGATGGCCGTGAGTGCGGGAGAGGTCACGCAGATCTCGCCGATGAACAGCACCTGGTCCGTCGGGACCTTCCGGCGCGAGATGCGGAACCCCGTGGGCGCTTGCACCGTGTGCTCATACGCCAGATCGATGACGTCGGGCGCGGTCTGACGGATTCCGTGGACGAACGCCGCGGCTTCGCCCTGAACCACGGCCGTCGGCAGCCATGCCATGGCCACGAGGAGCAGGAGGTGTCCATCGAGCTCAAGGTGCGTGGGAACAAACACGCCCGGAGCCACCGATCGCAGGTGTCCCTCATGAGCCCAGCGGAGGATCGTCCGGCGCAGCCGCGGGAAACGCCTCGCCACGATCACCGGCCCCTCGGTGGCGAGGAATTCTTCCCTGAAAATGCGAGCGGTCTCGGGTGAGGTCATGCCCCGAGAGCATCACGCCGGACTCATCAGGATGAGGCCCCCTTACAAACCGGTGGACAACCACCCGTCTACGGCGCCTGTGGATAGCCCTTGGAGTCAGTGGCAGGCTCACGCCCCGGCTCACCGGGCATCTCGGCGGCCTCGTCCGCAACAACCATGCCCGGCACGTCCCCAGTCCGGTCGGCGTCCATGCCCTCCGAGTCCACCGCAGCCATCTCGGCATCATCGGAGTCCCCGCGGACCCCAGCCCGGCGGGAGCGCAGGTGCGAGACCACGAACCACACCACCCCGGCCACCACAACCGCCACCACCACGTACTTGAGCCAGTCGAGCGCCGGCTCCACCGCGTGCCAGTTCTCTCCCAGCAGGTAGCCAGCCCCCACGAGGATCGTGTTCCACACCAGCGATCCCACCAGCGTGAGACCAATGAACTTGGGCAGCGGCATCCGCGTCACGCCAGCGGGAATGGAGATGAGGGAACGGAAGATCGGGATGAGCCGCCCAAACAGGACGGTCCACGTTCCATGCTTGTCGAACCATGCCTCCGTCCGCGCGACGTCCCGAGGATTCACCAGCGGCAGGGCGCCCATCAGCTTCCGCGTCCGCTCGCGACCCAGCGCGAACCCCACGTAGTAGAGGGCCATCGCGCCCACCACGGATCCGAGGGTCGCCCACGCGATCGCCTCCCACAGGTGGAACGAGCCCAGGGAGGCGGTGAACCCGGCCAGCGGCAGGATGATCTCCGAGGGAATCGGCGGGAACAGGTTCTCCGCGGCCACGAGTAGCGCGATCCCGAAGCTCCCCATCCACTCCATCACGTCCACGGTCCACTTCGCGATGCCCGTGAGCTCGGCCGTCCCAGCCGTCTCGGTCACCGCCACCAGGGCGGGCGCAGTCGCAGGGTTGGCCGCGAGCGCGGCGATCGAACCGGGAATCCCGGCAACGGGCGTGGCAAGAGAGAATGTCACGGCCTCCACGGTAGAGCACGCCCGCCGCTCACCGGCTGTGACATTGCCCGCGCCCCCGCTTCCCGACGACGCCCACTCACCCCCGTCCCCCACCCCACCGTGCGCCGGGCTCCCCTCCCGCCCCGATCGACTCTCCCGTCCCGGGCCTACACGTCCATGTGCCGCAGCAGCGCCGGCGCCAGCCCCACGTAGTCCCCGGGCGTCATCTCGGCGAGCCGCGCCTCAACCTCCTCCGGCAACCCCAGGGACAGCACGAACTCCCGGAGCTCCGGGCCCCCCACACGCTGCCCGCGCGTGAGCTCCTTCAGCCTCTCGTACGGATTCTCCAGACCCTCGGCCCCGGCAACGGACGCCGCCCGCATCGCCGACTGGATCGCCTCGCCCAGCACCTCCCAGTTCCCATCGAGGTCCCGCGCCAACGCCCCCGCGTCAACATCCAGCCCCGCCAGCCCCCGCACCAGGTTGTCCAGCGCCAGCAGCGAGTGCCCGAACGCCGGCCCGATGTTCCGCTGAGAGGAGGAATCCGTCAGGTCCCGCTGCATCCGCGAGACCACCAACGAGGACCCCAGCGCATCCAGCAGCGCGCACGAGATCTCCAGGTTCGCCTCCGCGTTCTCGAACCGGATCGGGTTCACCTTGTGCGGCATCGTCGAGGACCCGGTGGAGCCCTGCGCCGCCAGGTTCTGCGCGAAGTACCCCAGCGAGATGTACGTCCACACGTCCACCGCGAATCCGATCAGGATGCGGTTGAAGTGCGCCATGTCCGCGAACAGGTCGGCCATCCAGTCGTGCGGCTCGATCTGCGTGGTCAGCGGGTTCCACGTCAGCCCGAGCCCCTCCACGAACGTCCGCGAGGCCTCCTCCCAGTCCGTCGAGGGCACCGAGACCACATGCGCCCCGTACGTCCCCGTCGCCCCGTTCAGCTTCCCCAGTATCTCGGTCTGGTTCAGCCGCCCGAACTGCCGGTTCAGCCGCCGCGCCACGACCGCCAACTCCTTGCCGAGGGTGGTGGGGGACGCCGGCTGCCCGTGCGTCCGCGAGAGCATCGCCACCGACCCATTGGCCCGAGCCATCTCCTCGATCGCCAGGATCAGGTCACCCGCCGCCGGCAGCCACACCTCGTGCAGCGCCCCGCGCACGCACAGCGCGTACGCGAGGTTGTTGATGTCCTCGGACGTGCAGAAGATGTGCACGATCTCGTGCACCTGCGGCAGCACCGTCACATCGATGTACCCCGGCGCCGCATCCAGCCGCCTCTTCAGGAAGTACTCCACGGCCTTCACGTCATGCCGCGTCTCCTGCTCGATCTCGGCCAGCTCCGCGATCTCCTGCTCCCCGAACCCCTCTGGAATCGCCCGCAGGTACTCGATCTCCGCCTCGGAGAGTTGCGGCGCCCCCGGCAGCGCCCCCACCTCGGTGAGGTGGATCAGCCACTCGATCTCCACCACCAGCCGGTTGCGGTTCAGCGCCGCCTCCGAGAGGTGGTTCGCGAGCCGCGCCACCGCCGGTCGGTACCTACCGTCCAGCGGAGTCAGCGGAATGTTCAAACGGGAGAAGTCCACGGGCATGCCCCCATTGTGTCAGCCCCTCCCC
>JAUNRP010000071.1:7690-9281 GCA_030544165.1 bacterium | reverse complement strand
ACTGTGGACTGACGCCGCCAGGCCCCCCCCGCCCGCACTTGCTCTGAACAGGACCCCGTGTACCGCATCATCGGCGCCGAGCGCCACTACGAGTGGGGCTCACCCCACGCGATCCCCACACTCCTCGGCACCGAACCCACGGGGGAGCCGCTGGCCGAACTCTGGTTCGGCGCCCATCCCACCGCCCCCGCCGTCCTCGAGCTGGACGGTGGCGCCACCACCACGGTGGCCGAATTCCTGGAGGCCGATCCCACGGCGGTGCTGGGGGAGGACGTGGTCGCCCGGTTCGGCGGGAAGCTGCCCTTCCTCCTGAAACTGATCGCCCCCGCCCGCGCACTCTCGCTCCAGGTCCACCCCGATCTGGAACGAGCCGCCGCCCGGTTCGCCGAGGAGGAGGAGCAGGGCATCCCGCTCGATTCCCCCCTGCGCAACTACCAGGACGCGAACCACAAGCCGGAGATGCTCTACGCCCTCACGAGGTTCGAGGCGATGGCCGGATTCCGCGCCCCCCGCCGCGCCGCGGAGCTCCTGGGGGACCTCGGCACGGACGTCTCGAACAGCCTCCACCGCCGCCTGCGCGCCCAGCCGGACGCCAACGGGGTGGCGGATGCCTTCTCCTCCCTCCTGCTCGAACGCCCGTCCCCCGAGCAGGTGGAGGAGCTCGCCGCCGCCTGCGCCGCGCGCCTGGCCGCCGGCTCCAGCTCGCCGCGCGTGGACCGGATCGTGATCCGGCTCCAGGAGCAGTACCCGGGCGATCCCGGCGTGGTGGCCCCGCTCCTGCTCAACCCCGTCACCCTCCAGCCGGGGGAGGCGCTCTTCATCCCGGCGGGGAGCGTGCACGCCTACCTCTCCGGGCTCGGCGTGGAGGTGATGGCCTCCTCGGACAACGTGCTGCGCGCCGGCCTCACCACCAAGCACATCGACGTCCCCGAGATGCTCGCCTGCGTGGACTACGTGGCCGCGCCCCCCATCCGGATCGCCCCCGAACGCATCAGCCCCGCCACCGAGGTCTTCTACGCCCCCGTGGACGACTTCGAACTCGGCATCACCCGCCTCACCCCCGCGCTGGGGGAGACCCTCATCCCGGGCCGCTCCGCGCGCGTGATCCTGTGCGTGGAGGGCGCGGTGACCCTCCGCTCCGGCGGGCGGGAGGCCCGTCTCACCCCGGGCCAGGCCGTCTTCCTCCGGGCCGACGACGCTCCCCCCACCGCCTGCGGCCACGGCACCCTGGCACAGGCCGACCTTCCGTAGGGGTCCGCGGGTGGTCCCGCGGGCGTGGGTGCCCCGGAAGCGCATCTGGGACCATTTCCCGGAATCCGGTGCCCGGGACTCGGTACAGTCAAGCGTCACCAGTCCCCCTGCTGAGGTGTCCCATGAAAATTTCCCTCGTCCGCAAGGCTGCGGCCGCCCTCGCCCTTCTCCTCCTTCCCCTCGGAGCGGGTGCCGCTCCCGCATCCGCGGCGGAGCCTGCCGCGGCGCCCGCCGCCACGGTTACCGGCACCGCCACGGTTTCCAGCGCCGCGGCGGCGCTGCCCGCGGCGCGAGCGTGCGTCGACTTCGTCGATGTGCCGCCGGGCCGGGTGTTCGAGGC
>JAUNRP010000071.1:6327-7590 GCA_030544165.1 bacterium | reverse complement strand
CGGCGCGAGCGTGCGTCGACTTCGTCGATGTGCCGCCGGGCCGGGTGTTCGAGGCCCAGATCGACTGGATGGCCTGCGTGGGCATCTCCACGGGCTGGGTGATCTCCCCGGGCGTTGCCACGTACGGGCCGGACTACCCCACCCAGCGCGATGCGATGGCCGCGTTCCTCTTCCGGTTCGCGGCACTCAGCCGGCCGGAGGTGAGGGACTTCGTGGCACCTGCCGTGCCCACGTTCGTGGACGTGCCGACGAGTCACACCTTCTACCGGCAGATCGAGTGGGTGGCCTCCGTTGGTATCTCCAGGGGGTGGGACAACGGGAACGGGACGAAGCGCTACGAGCCGAACTCGCCCACGCTCCGTGATGCGATGGCAGCGTTCCTCTACCGGACGGCCACCTACCTCGGGCGCCAGGACGCCATCAATTTCTGGGCGCCGGCCGTCTCCCCGTTCGCGGACGTGGCCACGGACCGGGTGTTCTACAAGGAGATGGCGTGGGCCTTCTCCACCGGGATCTCCACCGGATACATCAACGGCTGCCAGGCCACCTACGATCCGGCCGCACCCACGCTCCGCGATGCCATGGCGGCGTTCATGTACCGCCTCCACAACGGGGCCACGCCGGTCTCGCTGCCCCCGTGCCCGCCGCCCCCGCCGGAGCCGGAGCCGCAGCCCGAGCCCCAGCCGTGGGTCCCCACGCCCACGATGCCCGCTGACAAGGACTGCAGCGACTTCAGGACGCAGCGTGAGGCTCAGGCCTTCTTCGATCGCTACTTCGACGCCTACGGCGACTTCGCCCGCCTCGATCGCGATGGGGACGGCAGGGCCTGCGAAACCCTGCCCTGACCGTGATCGGGTGATGTCTCCCACGTCTCCGCGCGGATGATTGCGGCCCGGCGGAGGCCGCGACTACCGTCGATGGTGGAAGTGCCGCCGATCACGGGAGGAGACGCATGGGTTCGCGCACGAACGCCGCCGCGCCCTCCCCCCGTGCCCACTGGCTGCGGACCACGGCCGTGATTGCTGCCGTCAGCGTGGGCGGACTCGGTGCGGCGGGCTTCCTGGGGCAGGAGGCACTCCCGCTGCCGGCGGGCCCCGCGCCCACCGCTCGAGCGACGACTACTGGCCCCACTGCGGCGCCCAGCACCCCGGACCCAGCCGCCACTACTGCGGCCCCCGCGACCGAGGACCCGGCCGCCGATACGCGCCAGGCCCTCGCGCTCCTCGCCCCCGCGCTCTCCGAGGCCTCCCACTTCGACGCAAC
>JAUNRP010000071.1:0-6317 GCA_030544165.1 bacterium | reverse complement strand
GAGGGACAACGCGGGCGTCGTCGTCGAATCGATCGAGTTCGAGGGCTCGGGAGTCCTCACCGTGGTCCCCGGCGAGTCCCCCGCCCCGGACCCCGCCCGGGAGCCGTTCACGGTGCTGGTGCGCGTGGAGGAGGGGATCGGGATCGATCCCGCCGCCTTCACCGAGCAGGCGTTCGAGATCCTCAACGATCCCCGCGGCTGGGGGGAGATCGATCAGGTGAGCTTCGCGCGCACCTCCGATCCCGAGGCGGCGGACGTGACGCTCACCCTCGCCTCGCCCGCCACCACCGAGGAGCTGTGCGGGGAGCTCCCCACGCGTGGCTACACCTCCTGCGGACGCGTGGGGGCCGTGAACATCAACGCGGCGCGCTGGGCCCACAACGCCGATGCCTTCCTGGCCGCGGGCGGCTCGGACGAGGAGTACCGCGCCTACCTCCTCAACCACGAGTTCGGCCACGTGCTGGACCACTGGCACGAACACTGCCCCGCACCCGGCGAGCGGGCCCCGGTGATGCTGCAGCAGACCCTCGATCTGGCCGGCTGCACCCCCAACGGCTGGCCGAACCCCTAGAGCCCCTCCCGATCCACCTCCCGCTGCCTGGGCTCCGGGCCTCAGTGTGCGTGATTCATACGTCGAAAGTTACACATGGTGTTACTATCTACGTATGAAACGCGAGGAGGTGCTTGAGGAAGTCGGGGCCATCGCAGCGGGCCAGTGGGGCATGTTCACCAGCAGGCAGGCGTCCGAGGTGGGGGTGCGAAACGCGGAGATCGCCCGACTTGTTGCGGGTGGAGGCGCCTACCGCGTGCGCCGCGGTGTCTATGCGATGGCGGGTGTTCCCTCGGGGAGCCTCCAGGACATCCGCGCCCTGTGGCTCGCCCTCGACACCTCGCGGAGCGGGGATGGATCTGAAGCTCCCATTGTGGTCTCCCACGAGAGTGCCGCCCTCGTGTGGGGAATCGGCAACTTCGCTCCCGCCAAGATGTACGTCACCTCCACCCACCGGATCGACACCAAGCAGCCCGATATCGGACTACACCGTGGTTCATTTCCCGGCGCAACCATCCAGTATCACGACGGGCTCCCCGTCACATCCCCCCGCCGCACTCTCGAGGACATCATCAAGGTCTCCCGGTGGGACGACGACCACATCCACGCAGCGATCTCTGATGCACTCGAGAAGGGTGTGCTCGAGAGGAAGGACATTGAGAACTCCAAGGTGCTGCGTCAGATCGCGCCCGAGTACGCGAGGCCGCCGGCTGACCAGTCGGTTCGGACGAAGCTTCGAGCCGTCGCCGCTGCCAATGGGCAGCAACCTGAAGTGGTGTACGGCACCTTCCACCGGATGCTGTTCGCCCACGAGCTCATGAAGGGCCGGGACGACTGGGTGCTGAAGGGCGGCACCGGGATCTTCGCCCGTATCGACAATGCCCGAATGTCCCGTGACCTTGACATCTTCCGAGACACCGAGAGGTCCGCGGCTCGCGCCGCACGCGACATTGTCAACGCCATGGACGGGAAGCAGATCGGGAGGTACACCTACCTGGTCGAGATCGCCAATTCCGCGCGGGCCGATGATGGCGGATCCAGCCGTGTCATGGTGACGGTGATGGACCGCTCCACCCAGGTTGCATCCTTTCCTATCGACGTCTCTGGTGATGTCCGGCTCGTCGCCCCGCCAGCGCGCATCATCGTGGACAGGGGCGATGGTGCGGACATCCCCGGATACCCCACCCGCCTCAGCCTCACCCTCTACCCCCTGGAGAACCAGGTCGCCGACAAGCTGTGTGCCATGTATGAGACCCACCAGTCCCTTCCATCCACTCGTTACCGTGACCTCTACGACCTGGCCATCATTGGATCCTCACGTGAGGAGATCGATCAGGATGCCCTCGCCCTGGCGATAGCTCAACAGCGGGAGCTGCGAGGAATCCTCCACATGCCGAGCGAGAT
Organism: bacterium; assembly: GCA_030544165.1. Taxonomy (GTDB): domain Bacteria; phylum Actinomycetota; class Actinomycetes; order Actinomycetales; family Actinomycetaceae; genus JAAZBW01. The sequence continues at coordinate 4,363 of JAUNRP010000071.1, read as the reverse complement.
CGTCCCTCCATCTGAGGGTTGGCCGGAGGAGTACGAGCGGATGGCCTCGAAGATCCCCCAAGCCAGCGCTGGCCACACCAGGTACGGAGCCGCGGTGGAAACCGCGTCCGCAGCGTTCGGGGATGCAATGCGGGTGGCGGAGGGGATCACCAATCCGCTCGCGATCACCCTCTCCACGTAGCCGCCTCGACCAGTCCGGCTGCACTTCCAGCGGCTGGCCCTCCCGTAGGACCCTAGAGCCCCTCCTGGGTGCGGATCCGTTCCAGCGCCTCCCCGTCCACCCCATTCACGACGACGACGCCGCCTCCCGCTCGCCACGCCGCCACACTGCGGCGCACCAGGTCCCAGGTGCTGCTTGCCTCCACCAGCACCCGCCGGGAGGCGCCCACGCCGATCACCTCGTAGAGGTCCCCGAACCTGATGCCGGCGTCCGCGAGCGCCACCGAGGACTCGGCGGGCTCGGCCGACCCGAGCGGGAGGTCGGCCTGTGACGCGACGTCCGCTGCGCCGTCGAGCACCCCGGGGGGCAGGCCGCCGCCCCAGGCGAGCGCGAGGGGATCGTGCGGGAGGGCCACCACCAGGCCGCCGACGGCGCCCTCGGGGCGGTCGGTGACGGTGACGGCGCCCTCCTGCGGGAGGGTGGCCAGGGTGACGCCCTGCAGCCAGGCGCCCAGGGCCCAGGGGAGGGCGCGCCAGGTGGGGGAGGCGTCCAGGGTGAGGAGATCGCCCTCTCCGACTCCCTCCTCCCACAGGAGGTTGGCGCACTTGTAGGCCCACTGCGCGATCACCTTGCCGGAGAGTTCCACGCGGACGGGTGAGGTGCCGGGGAAGGGGGCGGCGCCGTCGCCGTACTGGGTGAGCGCGGGGCGGGGGGAGCGGTGGAGGCGGGAGAGGAGTTCGCGCGTGGTGGCCGGCGGTGGGCCAGAGGGGGAGCCGAGCTGCATGCTCCCAGCCTATGGGGGCGCGGAGAGGCGGTTGGACGGGGCGAAGGGGGTGGAGGGAGGCGGAATCTTCCACCTCGCCACTGACAACACGCCGCGCGACACGCCGGGAAGCTCCGTACCGTTACCTCCCTACCGCTTGACTCACGCGGATTACACCTATGTAATTTAAGGCAGGACGCCGGTACCCCGGTCGAGAAGGCGCCGAGGCCTCGCGACCCAGGTGGGCCCGGCACGTGGATAGGAGAAGCGGATGTGGAACGTACTTGGTGAAGGACCGTTCACAGACGCCCGACCCCTGAGTGCGCCTCCCGCCCTCCGCCCCAGCAACGAGCTCAACCTGATCGACCTGTTCGATGAGGGAGCGCTCGCGTGGCAGGACCGGGCGCTGTGCGCGCAGACCGATCCGGAGGCGTTCTTCCCGGAGAAGGGCGGCTCCACCCGTGAGGCCAAGCGGGTGTGCGCCTCCTGCGAGGTCCGCTCCGAGTGCCTCTCCTACGCGCTCCAGAACGATGAGCGGTTCGGGATCTGGGGCGGGCTGTCCGAGCGCGAGCGCCGCCGCATCCGCCGCCGCGCGGTCTGATTCCGCTCCAGCCGATGCTGGATTCTGCCCCCACTCGTCCTGAGGTCACCGCGATCGTGGTGACCTGCGGGGTGACCCCGTACCTGCGGCACACGCTCGAGGGCGTGGGGGCGCAGACGTGGGCGCCCACGCGGCTGGTGGTGGTGGACATCTACGCCCAGGGCCGCGATCTGGGCACGGGAGAGGACATCCGGGCGATCGCCACGGAGCTCGGCCTCGATGCCCGGATGACGGTGCGGGTGGTGCGGGCTCCTGAGTCCACCACGTTCGGGGATGCCGTGAAGCGGGGCCTCGTGCTGAACGCGGAGGCGCAGCGGAAGGCGGACAAGCTCCACCAGACCCGCACGGGGGACGTCCCGATCGTCCATTCGGACACCACGGCCGGGTGGGTGTGGCTCCTCCACGATGACTCCGCCCCGCAGCCGCGCGCCCTCGAGGAGTTGCTGCGGGTGGGGGAGTCCGGGCCGTCCATCGGGATCGCCGGGGCAAAGCAGCTCGACTGGGCGCGGCCCGAGCACCTGCTCGAGGTGGGGATCCAGGCCACCCGCTCCGCGCGGCGCCACAACCCGATCGACGAGGACGAGATCGACCAGGGCCAGCACGACTCCGTGGCGGACGTGCTGGCGGTGGGGCTCGCCGGGGCGATCGTGCGCCGGGACGTGTGGGCCAAGCTGGAGGGAACCGATCCGGCGTTGGGGCCGTTCGGGGACGGGCTGGAGCTGTGCCGCCGGGCGCGGCTGGCCGGCTACCGCGTGGTGATGGTGCCCGCCGCCGCCGTGGAACACGCCCGCGCCACCTACCTGGGGCTGCGTTCGTTCGGGCACGGCCCGCCCAAGGCCACCACCCCCGATTTTGCGCGGTCCTACGGGGCGCGCCGGCGTGCACAGCTCTACAACTGGCTCCTCGCGGTGCCCGGGTGGCAGCTCCCGCTGGTGCTGGCGTTGTTGCTGGTCCTCACCCCGATCCGGGCGATCGGCCGGTTCGCCATGAAGGACATGGGGCGGGCGCGGGCCGAGCTCTCCTCCGGGTTCGCGGTGCTCTCCCGGCCGGACCTCTGGATGGCGGGGCGGCGCCGGATCCGCGGCACCCAGGTGGTCTCCGCCTCCCGCCTGGCGGACCTCGAGGTCTCCGCCCGCGAGATCCGGCGGAAGAAGCGCGAGCTGCGCCGGATGGCCGCCGAGTCACGGGAGATCCACGAGGCGCCCTCCGAGTTGGAACTGGCGGAGCGGGCGGCTCTCGCGGCCCGCAGGCGCTCCACCGGGATCATCCTCACCACCCTGCTGGTGGGCGTGGCCGCGATCGGGCTGTCCCGGCTCCTCGGGATCGGCCAGCTCTCCGGCGGCGCCCTGCTGGGGAGCAACGCCCGGTTCGGTGAGGTGTTCGAGCTGGTGACCTCCGGTTGGATTCCGGCGGGCCACGGCTCCCCCGGTCCCGCCGACCCCCTCTACTTCGCGGCGTTGGTGCCGATGGTGACCGGCATCAGCCTCGGGGCCGCCGCCACGGCGCTCCTGCTCCTGGCCGTGCCGGTGGCGGGGGTGGGGGCGTGGTTCGCCGCCGGGACCCTCACCCGCTCCATCGGCCTGCGCGTGTGGGCCACCGTGCTGTGGGCGCTGGCCCCCTCCCTCCTGTTCGCGGTGCTGCAGGGACGCCTCGGCCCCACGCTGGTGCACGTGGTGCTGCCGTTCCTGGTGATCGCGCTCCGCCGCGCCACCGGATCAGCCCGCCGGGACGTGATCCTCTCCGGAATGGTGGGCGCCAAGAGGGTGGTGCACCCCGATTCCGTGCCCTCGGCGGATGGCGATGCGACGGCCGAGCCCATGGTCTCCGCCCCGGCCGTCACCGCCCCGGCGGATCCCGTGGCCACCGTGCGGCCCTCGCTCGGCGCCGGAGCCGCCGCCGCGCTCCTGCTCGCGGCGCTCGCGGTGGCCGCACCCCTGCTGCTCGCCCCGGCTCTGCTGCTTTGGCTGGCGCTCCTGTTCACCCCCGCGCGCCGCACCACGTGGTTCCTCCCGCTGCCCGCCCTCGCGCTGCTGGCGCCCCTTGTTACGGCGCTGGTGCGCACGGGGGAGTGGGAGGCGCTCGCCGCGGGAGCGGGCCCTGCGTTCGGGTACGAGCCCGCCACCCCGCTCGCGGTGCTGGTGGGGATCCCCGCCGCCACCGGCACCGGCGGCCTCCCCGAGTGGTTCGTGTGGCTGACGTGGGCGCCCACGGCGTTCGCGATCCTGATCGCCCTGATCGCGCTGGTGCGGGGCACCTTCCGCGGCCGGATCGTGCGGGTGGGGTGGCTGTTCGCGGTCCTCGGCCTCGCCCTCGCGCTCGCCGCGCCCCACGTGGCCGTGGGCGTGGATGCCGGTGGCACGGCGGTGCGGGCGTGGCCCGGCGCGGGCACCTCGCTCGCGCTCCTCGGGGTATTGGTGGCCGCGCTCGCGGGCTCGGATGGCCTGCCGCAGATGCTGGCCCGCCACCAGTTCGGCTGGCGCCACCTCGTCTCCGCCCTCCTGGCCGGTGCGGCGGCACTCAGCGCGCTCGCGGCCACGGGCGTGTGGGTGGCCAGTGCGCGATCCGAGATTCCCGAGCTGCAGGTACTCGGGGCAGCCCCGGCGAACGTGACCCCCGCCGTCGCCCAGCAGTTGGCACAGTCCGGGGCGCAGGCGCGGACGCTGGCGATCCAGGCCAACCCGGACGGCACCCTCACGACGTCCCTCTGGCGCGGGGACGGACCGCAGCTCCACCACACCTCGGCACTGGCGGGTGCCCGACAGGTGGACGATCCGCTGGCGTTCACGCTGGCCGGAGCGGCGGGTGCGGCCGGTGCGGCTGAGGCGGCGGGTGGCGCCGA
>JAUNRP010000070.1 GCA_030544165.1 bacterium | reverse complement strand
CGGGGCCGGAGTGGAGGAGCCCGCGGCGGCGGGTAGGCTTGGCCCGTTCCGCGGCGGTCCACCCCCCGCCACATCCCACAGCGAAGGTGTTGATTGCACGTGGCTGGAGACGAGCTCCCCGGTGATGCCCTGGTCCGACTCGCGGGCGCCCACGGCATCGCCACGGACTTCTGGGACTTCGAGGGCAACCACCGCCTCGTGACCGCCCGCTCGATCGTGCACGTGCTCGGCGCCCTGGGCGTTGCCGCAGAGACGGACGAGGAGATCGAGGCCGCCCTGGAGGAGGCGGAGCTCGCCCCCTGGCGCGAGGTGCTCCCGGTGTGTTCCGTGGTGCGCCACGGCACGCCGTCGGACATCGGGGTGAACCTGCCGGACGGCGCCTCGGTGACCCTCCGCCTCGAGCTGGAGGACGGGGACTCCTGGCCGCTGTCCCAGAAGGATGTGTGGGTTCAGCCCCGGGAGGTGGACGGCCAGCTCACCGGCCGCGCCACGTTCGAGATCCCCTCCCACGTCCCGCTCGGGTGGCACACCCTCGTGGCCGAGGTGGAGGGGAGGGAGCCGGTCTCCGCCCCCATCGCGGTGACCCCCGAGCGCCTGGAGTTCCCGGAGCTGGACGGCGGGCGCGGGTGGGGAATGATGCAGCAGCTCTACTCGCTGCGCTCCAAAGGCTCGTGGGGGATCGGGGATGCGCGCGATCTCGCGGAGACGGCCTCGTTCTTCGGCGACCTCGGCGCGGACTTCGTGCTCATCAACCCGCTCCACGCCGCCTCCCCGGTGCCGCCCATGGCCCCATCGCCCTACCTCCCGGTCACCCGGCGGTTCGTGAACCCCGTGTACATCCGCCCGGAGGACATCCTGGAGACCGCCTACCTCCCCGGCCCCCAGCGGGCGCTCGTGGAGTGGGCGGCGGAGGACGTGCGCTCCCTCAACACCCAGAACACCCCCGTGGACCGGGACGCGGTGTGGGAGGCCAAGAACCAGGCGCTCGAGGTGATCTTCGCCCACCCGCGCTCCCGCTCCCGCCAGCGTGACTTCGAGCGCTTCCGTGAGCGCGAGGGCCAGGGCCTCGAGGATTTCGCCCTGTGGTGCGCGCTCGTGGAGAAGTACCACGGCGAGGACTTCCCGCCCGAACTCCAGAGTGGCACCTCCCTCTACATCGCGCGCCAGCGCCGCGAGCTCGCGGACCGGATCGAGTACTACGCCTGGCTGCAGTGGGTGGTGGACTCCCAGCTCGAGGCCGCCCAGAAGGCCGCCCTCGATTCCGGCATGGGGATCGGCATCATGCAGGACCTCGCCGTGGGGGTGCACTCCGAGGGATCGGACACCTGGTCCAACCCGGACGTGTTCGCCCGCGCGATCGAGGTGGGCGCCCCGCCGGACATGTACAACCAGCAGGGCCAGAACTGGTCCCAGCCCCCCTGGCGCCCGGACGCGCTCGCCCGCACCGCCTACCAGCCCCTGCGGGACATGGCCGCCACGGTGCTCCGCCACGCGGGCGCCCTGCGAGTGGACCACATCATCGGGCTCTTCCGCCTGTGGTGGATCCCCGCCGGCAAGACGGCGGACCACGGCACCTACGTCCGCTACGACCACGAGGCCATGGTGGGGGTCCTCATGCTCGAGGCACACCGCGCCGGCGCCGTGGTGATCGGCGAGGACCTCGGCACCGTGGAGCCCTGGGTGCGGGACTACCTCGCCTCCCGCGGCATCCTCGGCACCTCCGTGTTCTGGTTCGAGAAGGACCACGGCGGCTACCCCCTCGCCCCCCACGACTACCGCGAGCTCGTGCTCGCCACCGTCAACACCCATGACCTCCCGCCCTCGGCCGGCTACCTCGCGGGCGAGCACGTGGACATCCGGGAGCGCCTCGGCCTCCTCACCGAGCCCGTGGAGAAGGTGCGCGCGGACGCGAACCTGGAGCGGGACCGCGCCATCGGCCGGCTCGCGGACTACGGGCTGCTGGGTGAGGACGCCTCCGAACGCGAGATCATCGAGGCCCTCCACCGCTACGTGGCGCAGACCCCGTCCCTGCTCGTGGGCGTCTCGCTCACGGACGCGGTGGGGGAGCGGCGCGCCCAGAACCAGCCGGGCACGGACCAGGAGTACCCCAACTGGAAGGTGCCGCTCGCGGACGGCTCCGAGAAGATCGTCCTCGTGGATGAGCTCCCCTCCACCGCGCGCCTCCTCTCCCTCGTGGCCGCCCTGCGCGCACAGTTGGGGGAGGCGGACAGGCTCGCCTGAGGCACACATCACAGGCCTCCCGGCCTACATCACACACCTATGGGCTGGTTCGCCCTGCAGGCGTGTGGTCTGCTGGATGCAGCAGCTTTTAGGGAGGCGCGATGAGCAACGCACAGCAGATCCTCGCAGCGTTGGGCGGATCTACGAACGTCAACGACATCACATCCTGCATCACCCGGCTCCGCGTGAACGTGGCCGATGCGGAAGTGGTGAGCGAGGACGCCCTCAAGGACGCCGGCGCATTCGGCGTGGTGGTCCACGGGCACACCGTCCAGGTGGTGGTGGGCCCCCAGGCCGATGACCTCGCCGCCGAGATCTCCGAGATCCGCTGAGTCCTCCCGTTCCGTGATCGTGCCGCCCAAGCGCCCCGACGACGTGGCGCGAGTTGGCAGCGCCGACCCACCCTCCGCTGGGGTCCCCGATCCCGCCGATCTCCCCGAGATCCTTGAGCTCCTGTTGGCCCGTCCCGGCGCGAGCCTCCTGTTCGACCTCGACGGCACCCTGATGGACTCCGAGCCCTCCTCAGTTGCCGCCTATCTCGCCTGCTTCACGGCGCGCGGGTGGGATGTGCCCGAGTCGGACGTGTACCGGCACTTCGCCGGGCGGCGGGCGGCGGAGGTCTTCCGCCAGGTCCCCGGCCCGTGGAGCGGGGTGGATCCGGTGGAACTGGCGGCGGAATCGCTCACCTACATGGACTTCGAGGAGGTGCCGCCGGTGCCCCTTCCCGGCGCGGCGGAGGCCCTGACCACCTGGCGCGGGCGGGTTCCGATTGCCATCGTGACCTCAGCGCCCCGGTGGTGGGCCGAGCGGTCCCTGGAGATCATCGGGATCCCCGCGCCCTCGCTCGTGGTGGCGGGAGACTCCTACGAACGCGGCAAACCGGATCCGGAGCCCTACCTGACGGCCTGCCGGGACCTGGATGTGGACCCGGCCCTGGCCATCGCGTTCGAGGACGCGCTCCCCGGGATCGAGTCAGCGCGAGGGGCCGGGGTGGGCCTCGTCGTCGGGGTGACGACGCATGCGGACGGGGCGGTCCTGCAGGCGGCAGGAGCCCACGCCACCGCGGCGGACGTGGGCGTCCTGACCCGCTAGCCCTCGGAGGCGAGCTCCTCGGCGTCCACCTCCTGGGCGGCCTGCATGCGGCGCGCCGTGTCCATCTGCTCGCTGACGAGGCGGCGGAGAGCCGCCGGGGCCTCCGCGTGCTCGTCCAGCCAGCGCTGGGCGCGGCCCACGATGTCCCCGCCGATCCCGAGACCGGTCAGCGCGCTCGGGAAGAGCCACACCACGAGCTGCTCGGCCATCTCCGGGGAGCGCTCCGCCCAGAAGGACTCGAGCTTCTCGAAGTAGGGGGCCACGTAGGGGGCGAGGAGTGCCCGATCGTGCACCCTCTGGAAGCCGAGCAGGGTGTTGAGCTGGATCGTGTTGGCCAACTGGTCGGAGCCGGTCAGCGTGGTCCAGGTGACGTCCTTGTGGTCCGGCAGTGCCGCCCGGGCGCGGGCCGCGGCCTGCTGGCCGTTGGCGGTGGGATCGGCGATCAGGGCGTCGTCAATGTCCTGCTCGTCCGCCCGCTTTCCGGCGGCGAGGGCCACGAGGAGGTCCCAACTGAGATCGGTGTCGATCTCGAGCCCCTCGAGCTCCTCCTTGCCCGAGCGCAGTGCCGCCACCGCATCGAGCTGCGTGGGGGTGCTGGCGTGCTGCGCGAAGGCCTTGACCAACTGGAACTGGAGGTCGCTGCCGGCCTCCGCCTCACGGGCCAGCTCGAGCAGCATGTCCGCGCTACGGGAGACGAGTTCGGCCCGGCCCTCGGGGGCGGAGTAGTGCTGGATCGCCGTCGCGAGCTGGCGCAGCAGCACCATGATCACGGTGGAGTCCGTGACGGAACCGATGGACGCGAGGACCAGTTCGGTGAAACGCGAGGCCGACCACTCGCCGTCGCGGGTCATGTCCCAGGCCGCGGCGAGCACGAGCGAGGAGGCGAGCGAGGACTCGAAGCCGGAGACGTAGGCGATGGCGGTCTCGAGCGAGACCTCGTCCAGGCGGATCTTGCAGTAGGCGAGGTCCTCGTCGTTCAGGAGGACGAGGTCGGGGCGGAGGGCGCCCACGAGCTGGGGGACCTCGGTGAGCTCGCCGTCCACATCGAGCTCGATGCGCTCGCGGCGCACCAGCTTCTCGCCCTCGATGTCATAGGCGCCCACCACCAGGCGGTGCGGGCGGAGGATCCCGGCCGAGGCGTCGGGGAGCTGGCGGATGGTGAACGAGGTGATCGTCTCGGAGCCGGGCTCGCCGGTGGTCTCGATCTCCGGCTTCAGCGTGTTGACGCCCGCGGTCTCGAGCCACACCCTGGACCACTCGGTGAGTTCACGCCCGGAGGTGGCCTCGAGCTCCACCAGGAGATCCTGGAGCACGGTGTTGCCCCACTTGTGCTTGCGCACGTACTCGGCCACGCCGGCGAGGAACTCCTCCTGGCCCACCCACGCCACGAGCTGGCGGAGCACCGAGGCGCCCTTCGCGTACGTGATGCCGTCGAAGTTGACCTCCACGTCCTCGAGGTCACGCATCTCGGCCACGATCGGGTGGGTGGAGGGGAGCTGGTCCTGGTTCAGCGCCCACGACTTCTCGAGGGTGTTGAAGGTGGTCCACGCGTCCTTCCACTCGGTGGCCTCCACCATGGCGAGGTGGCTCATGAACTCGGCGAACGACTCGTTCAGCCACAGGTCGTTCCACCACTCCATGGTCACGAGGTCCCCGAACCACATGTGGGCGAGCTCGTGCAGGTTGGTGATCACGCGGCGCTCGCGGGTGGCGCCCGGGACCTTGCTGCGGAACACGTAGGTCTCGGTGAAGGTCACGCAGCCGGCGTTCTCCATGGCGCCGGCGTTGAACTCGGGCACGAAGATCTGGTCGTACTTGTTGAACGGGTAGGGCTGCTTGTACGCCTTCTCGTAGAACTCCATCCCGGCCGCCGCCACGTCCTGGAGCTCCTCGGTGTCCAGGTACTCGGCGAGCGAGGCGCGGCAGGCCACCCGCATCGGGATCTCGCGGCCATCCCCGGTGGTGAAGGAGAACTCGCGCTCGCCCACGTGGTACGGGCCTGCCACGATAGCGGTCACGTAGGGGGACAGGCGCGGGGTGGCGGGGAAGTACCAGGTCTGTGCGGCGCCATCCCCGGAGGGCTCGGTGCGCTCCTCGTTCTCGTTCGAGAAGACGATCCAGTGCGCCGGGGCCGTCACGGTGAACTGGAAGGTGGCCTTCAGGTCCGGCTGCTCGGCCACCGCGAACACGCGCCGCGAGTCCGCCACCTCGAACTGGGAGTAGAGGTAGACCTCGCCGTCCGCGGGGTCCACGAACCGGTGGAGGCCCTCACCCGTGCGGGAGTACTCGCAGGTGGCGTCCACCACGAGCTCGTTCTGCTCCGCGAGCCCGGTGAGGGAGATTCGGGAGTCCGCGAAGGCCGTCCCCGGGTCCACGGACTCGCCATTGAGCTCGATGGATTCCACACTCCGCGCGATCAGATCGAAGAACGTCTCCGCGCCTTCCGACGCCGTGAAGCGCACCTTCGTGACGGAGCGGAACGTCTCCGCGGACTCTCCCGCGAGGTCGAGCTCCACCTCGTAGCTCTCGATCTGGATGGCGGCGGCGCGCTCCTGGGCCTCGATACGGGTGAGGTTGGTGCCCGGCATGGGTCTCCTTCGTCATTTCGTGGCAGGGGCGCGCAGGTGCGCGCCGGATACGCACCCGATCCTGCCACGTCTGGGCGCGCCACCCCGACGCCGCCGTCCACGCGGAGAGCGAACACGGGGCTGGAAGGAGGCGCCGCCGTCGGCGGAAAGGAGACGGATCACGCATGATGGAGGCATGACTGAGCAGGTTGACTTCTATTTCGATCCCGTGTGCCCGTGGGCGTGGATGACCTCGCGGTGGATGCTCGAGGTGGAGGAGGTCCGCGATGTGCGCGTGACCTTCAAGCCGATGAGCCTCGCCGCGCTCAACGAGGGGCGCGATCTGGATCCGGATTACCGGCGCAAGATGGACCTCGCGTGGAAGCCGATCCGCGTGGTGCTCGCTGCGGAGGAGCATGGCGGGCAGGAGGCCGTGCGGGCGCTGTACACCGCGATCGGGACCCGTTTCCACAACCAGGGCCGGGGTTCTGCGGATATGACTGCCGTGGCCGAGGCGCTCGAGGAGGTGGGCCTGCCGGCGGAGCTGATCGAGGCTGCCGAGGATGGTTCGCGCGATGACCGCCTCCGCGAGCTGCAGCAGTCCGTGGTGGAGCTCGTGGGCGACGACGTGGGCACGCCTGTGATCACCGTGGCGGGTTCGTCCTTCTTCGGTCCCGTCATGTCCCCGGCCCCGGTGGGCGAGGAGGCGGGCCGGGTGTTCGACGGCGTGGTGGCTGCCGCGAGCTATCCGGGGTTCTTCGAGCTCAAGCGATCGAGGACCACGGGCCCGATCTTCGGCTGAGGGGCAGCGACTAGCGCAACTGGATGACTAGTCCCCGCAGCCGGCACAGCCTCCACCTCACCAGATCTTGACGCGCTCCTCGGGGGCGAGCCACATGCCGTCTCCCTCGGCGGTGCCGAACGCCTCGTGGAACTCGGGGACGTTCTTCACCACCTGGTTGGAGCGGAACTCGTTGGGGGAGTGCGGATCGGTGGAGATCTTCTGGATCATGTACTCATCCCGGGACTTCTCGCGCCAGATGAGGGCCCAGTTGAGGAACACGCGCTGGAGGGCCGTGAGCCCCTCCACCTCCGGCTCGTCCTCGAACGAGGACCCCCGCGAGGCGAGCTCGATCGCGTAGGCCTTCAGGGCGATGGAGAGGCCGCCAAGATCGCCGATGTTCTCGCCGATTGTGAGCGCGCCCTTGACCGGGTGGTCGGCGTTCTCGCCGAACTGCGTGGGAACGAGCCCCTCGTACTGGTCAATGAGCGCCTTGGTGCGGGCCTCGAAGGCCTCGCGATCCGCGTCCGTCCACCAGCTCTCGAACTTGCCGGTGGGACCGTACTTGGAGCCCTGGTCATCGAAGCCGTGGCCGATCTCGTGCCCGATCACGCCGCCGATGCCGCCGTAGTTGAGCGCATCGTCCGCCTCGAGGTCGAAGAACGGCGGCTGCAGGATGGCGGCCGGGAACGCGATCTCGTTCGAGGTGGGCATGTAGTAGGCGTTGACCATCTGCGGGGGCATCAGCCACTCGTCGCGGTCCACGGGGCCGCCCACCTTGGCGGCCTGGCGCTTCCACTCGAACGCCTCGGCGGCCCGCACGTTCCCCAGCAGGTCATCTGCCGAGGCCTCCAGGGAGGAGTAGTCCCGGAACTCCGCCGGGTAGCCGATCTTGGGGTAGAAGCCCTCCAGCTTGGCCAGCGCCTTCTGCTTGGTCTCCTCGCCCATCCAGTCCAGCGCCACGATGGAGTCCCGGTACGCCTCGATCAGGCGCCCCACCAGGTGGTCCATCTTCTCCTTGGCGGCCGGCGGGAAGTGGCGCGCCACGTACAGCTTGCCCACGGCCTCCGGCACCGAGCCGTCAACGAACGAGACCCCGCGCTTCCAGCGGGCCCGCAGCTCCTGGGCGCCGGTGAGCACCCGGCCGTAGAAGTCGAAGTGCTCCTCCACGAACGCGCTCGCCAGGTACGGCGCGCGCGCACGGACGGCGCCCCAGGAGAGCCACAGCTTCAGATCCAGCAGCGAGTGCTTCTCCCATACCTGCCCCAGGTGCGTGAAGTAGGAGGGGGTCATCACGTTGAGCTTCTCGAACACGTTCACAGTCCCGGTGGCCTCCACCCAGACCCGTAGCGGGAACGCCCCCGCGAGCTCCACCAGCTCGTCCAGGCCCATCCCGTTGGTGGTCTTGGAGGCATCGCGCATGTCCACCACATTCCAGTGGCCGCCCGCGAGCTCGGTCTCGAGCGCCATGATGCGCTCCGCCTCCTCGGCGCCTCCCAGCCCGGCGAGCTCGAGCATGCGCCCCATGTGGGCCACGTACTTCTCGCGCGTGGCCGCGTGAACGTCCTCGCGGTAGTACGCCTCGTCCGGCAGGCCGAGCCCGCCCTGGACCATGTAGGTGGTGTAGGTGTCCGGATCGAGCGGATCGTTGGAGACCTCCGAGTAGAACGGTGCCGTCACACCCGAGGGTGCGAGCCGGCCGATCACCGCCGCGAGCTCATCCTTGTTCGCGGCGTCCGCGATCGGTCCGAGGTCCTCCTGCAGCGGGTCGGCCCCCGCCGACTCCACCGTCTCCTCATCCATGAACGAGGTGTACAGCGCTCCGATCAGCTCGGCCTCCGTCCCGCTCTCCGCGCCCGAGGCACAGTCCTCGATGATCGCCCGCACATCCTTCTCCGACTGGTCCCGCAGCGCCCGGAAGGCGCCGTCCGAGGGCCGGTCCGCGGGGATCACGTGGTTCTCGATCCACTCGCCGTTCACGTGGAGGTACAGGTCGTCCTGGGGGCGCGGGGTTGCCGCGGCGTGCGTCTGGGTCATGGCACAACACTACGACGGCGAACCGCGCCTTCCAGCGGCCGTCCACCTCCCGTGGGGGTGCGTGAGTCTCGCAACCAGTGGAATTGGGCACCCCCGCGCGGGCCGAGGGGTCACAATGGGCCTATGCGCATTCACATCGCCGCCGACCACGCAGGCTTCGAACTCAAGGAGGCGATCGCCGCCCACCTCGCTGACGCCGGACTTGAGATCGTGGACCACGGCGCCCACGAGTACGACCCCGCCGACGACTACCCGCCCATGTGCATCGACGCCGCCGAGGCCGTGGTGGCCGATCCCGGCTCGCTCGGCATCGTGATCGGTGGTTCCGGGAACGGTGAGCAGATCGCCGCGAACAAGGTGAACGGAGTCCGCTGCGCCCTGGCGTGGAGCACGGAGACCGCCCGCCTCGGCCGGCAGCACAACAATGCCAACGTGATGGGCATCGGCGCCCGGATGCACTCCCTCGAGGACGCGATCCGGATCTGCGAGGCGTTCGTGGCCGAACCCTTCAGCGAGGACGAGCGCCACCAGCGCCGCATCGACCTCCTTGCCGAGTACGAAACCCAGCGCGACCGGGCCTAACGCCCCACCTCTCCGGCGCGGACCAAAGGCGGGCCCTCGCCGTCGGGCCCCCGCCTTCGGGAACAGGCCCGGTGCGTCCGCGCCCGGACCAAAGGCGAGCCCCGTTGTCGGGGATGGGCCCAGTG
>JAUNRP010000069.1 GCA_030544165.1 bacterium | reverse complement strand
TGGCCCTGTTGGCCCCAGTCCTGCTGACCCTGCTGGCCCTGCTGCTCCCACGAGCCGGGCGCCTGCGCAGCGGATCCTTCCGTGGGTGCAGAACCCCACTGCTGCTCGGGCTGCGCAGCTGGCTGGGACTGCTGTGACTGCTGGGCCTGTGGTTCCGGCGTCCAGGGCTCCTGAGGCTCCTCAGCCCACGGCTGCTCGGTGGACTCGGCGACGCCGGACTGCTCGGCGGATTCGTCTATGCCGGGCTGCTCGGAACGATCGAGCGGAGTGTCCTCGGCGGGAACCTGCACGTCATCAGGCTGGTGCTGCTCCTCAGTGATCTCCTCATCGGGGCGGTTCTGCTCAGACATGACTCTCCTCCTGTTGGGACCTCACACCAAAACTACGGCAAACCGCGCTTCCCGGCCCCCTCAGCCGGGAGGGATCCTCTGCATCACATGCACGCATTCACGTAGTCGTCCTCCTCGTACACTCCGCCACAGGTCCTCCCGAACACTTGGTACTCCGTGCCGTAGCTCGAGCCGTGGTAGAGGGCCGTGCAGGAATCCCGGTCCCCCGCCGCGCACTCGTCGTGCAGCCCATCCAGGTATGGATCCGAGCCATACGCGTCGTGGTCCGGGTCGATGCAATCCGAACGACCATTCGCGGCGTGGCTCCCGCCGCAGGTGTCAGCGTGTTCCCGGTACTCGGTGCCCTCGTGGGAGACAGCGAACAGGTCATCGCAGACGTGAAGCTCTCCCTCCGTGCAGCGATCCCACATGACGTCCCAGTCCGGATCGTCCCCATAGGAGGAGAATTCGAGGGTGTCACACGTGCCATACATGGGCGCGGTGGTCTGCCCGCAGGTGGAACCGAACTCCTCGTACTCGCTCCCCACCGGGGTCGCGTAGTAGAGATCGTCGCAGGCCTCCATGTCACCGGCTTCGCACTGGTCCCAGAGGTCATCGAACTCCGCGTTGGTGCCGTAGCCGTCGACATCCCCGACCATGCAGCGGCCGTACATGGGTGACTCGGTCGCCCCACACGTGCTCCCGAAGTCCTCGTACTCGCTGCTCACGGGTGAGGACCAGTAGAGGTCGTTACACGCCTCCATGTCCCCCGCCTCACACTCATCCCACAGCTCGTCGAGGTGGCGATCGCTGCCGTAGGCGCCCACCACCCCCAGATCGCACCCGCCGTAGCTGGGCCCCTCCGTCTCCCCGCAGGTGGATCCGAAGTGGTTGTACTCGGTGCCCGCCGGGGCGGCACGGTACAGGGAGTCGCACGCCTCCATGTCCCCCGCCGCGCAGTCATCCCAGAGGGCATCGAGGGTGGGGTTCGTGCCGTACCCCCACGAGTTCGAGGGGCTTGGCGAGATGATGGTGGGTCCGGGGCCGGACCGGCGCTCCACGAAGAACCACAGGAGCACCACCACGATGGCCACCAGCGCGCCGGCACCCAGCAGGATCACCGTCCAGTTCGCACCCCGGCCGGGGTGCGGGGCGTGACCCTGCCATGCGGGATCCGGTGCCGCGCCCCCGAAGGACTCCGACCCGCCCTGGGGGTAGCCGTACGGATGGGGCTCACGCGGTGCGGGAGCCGGACCGAAGTCGTACGAGTCCGGGGGCGGTGGTGTGGCCCCGCCGTACTCGGGACGGGGAAGCTGGGCGGGAGCCGGGTAGGGGGCCGGAGGCGCCGGTTCGCCGCTGGGGCGGGATCTCCCCGACCCGCCCGGTGCGAAGTTCTCGTCCCCGCTCATGGGCCTACCAGTTCTGCCCGCCGCCGTAGCCCTCGCCGTCCGAACCGGGCGTGGGCGCCGCCGACTGGTTGCGGCCCTGGAGTTCCTCGATCCGCGGGTCCACCGGCGTTGGCGAGGGCGAACCGCCTCCACCGCCGGGCGGGGAGGGGGAGGGGGACGGGGGTGGCGGCGGGGATCCGCCACCGCCGGACTGCTGCTCCTGCTCCTCCTGCGCCTGCTGGGACTTGTCCCACTGACGCTGCTCGTCCTCATCCGGCTGGTGGTCCGGCTCGGGCTCCGGCCGCTCCTCCTCCTCGGCGGCCGATTCGCCGTCCGAGGTGCACGGGCCGATCGCATCCATCGCCGCCCGGTAGGCCTCGATCGCGGAGGCGTACTGCTGGTCCGCGAGGTGCTGGTCTCCCGTGCCCTCGTGGGAGAGCGAGAGGTTGGTGCGCACGAGGCACTCGGGACTCTCCGGATCCTTTGTTCCGTCCTCGCCCACAGGGGCCTCGGGCACGATCTCGAGGGCGTCCTCGAGGGTGCCCACGGCGTCCGGGTAGCGCTCGTCGAACAACTGGCTCGTGCCCTGGTTGAAGACGGCCTTCCACGGCTCCGGGAAGTACTGGGTGAGGTCACGCTGGCGCTCGAACGCCAGCTCGGCGGCCGTGTACTCCTGGGCCTCGTGGCGGCCCGCCGCCTGCATGTTCCAGAAGGTCAGCACGAGGAGGAATCCTCCTGCCACCAGGAACACGAGCACGGCAGGGAGGGTCCACCAGAAGAGCCTCCACCTACGTTCGTTGCGCATGGCTCCCTCCCAACAGGCGGAGGCGGCGGAGCTGCTCGTAGGCCTCCCAGGCCAGGAGCCCCGCAACGATCCAGGCCAGCGGCCAGGTCACGTCCCGCAGGGCGGAGGTCTCCGCCCTGCCGTCCATCCTCTTGGCCTCCACATCGATCCCGGAGGCCAGCCCCGCGAGCGAGGTGGGGGCCGTGCGGTGCTCGTAGGGCACCCCCAGATTGTCCGCCAGGGCACGCAGGTTCGCCTCGTTGATCCGGGAGATCGCCGGCTGGCCGGTGGAGTAGTCCGTGATGTAGTCGTCCCCCACCCCGCTCCAGTCGGACACCTTCATCTGCCCGCCCGTGGTGGTCCCGTAGCCGAGGACCGCCCCGCCATCCACGTAGGGCCGCAGATCGGCGTAGCCATCGGGGGACGCATCCACCGAGGAGTCGTCCCCATCCGTGTTCTCGCCGTCGGAGAGGAAGAAGACGAGGCGCACGTTCTCCGGGTGCTGTTCGATCCCCCGCTCCAGGGTGCGGGTGAGCGTGAAGAGCGGACGATCGATCGCGGAACCCGCCGAGTAGTTGGAGTTCTCCTGGGCGAGGGTCTGTGCCCAGGTCTCGACAGCGCGGGCATCGGTGGTCAGCGGCAACTGCCGACTCGCCGTCGAGTCCCACGCGATGATCGAGTACCGCGAACCGGGGAAGGCCGCGATCAGCTCCCGCAGATCGTGCCGCACGCCCTCGAGCCGGGGCTGTGATCCGTCAAAGTCCTCGGCGGCCATCGATCCGGTGCGGTCCACCACGATGTAGACCTCGAGGTTGCTGGTCACCTCGTCCGCCTCACCCGGAATCGCGGGCGTGGCGCCGATCAGGAGGACAGCCACCACCATCGCGAGGCGACGCCACCACGCAACCTGGGTTCCGTCGTCGTCCCGGCGTGAACGGACGAGCGCGTGGATGCAGACGGCCAGCAGCGGAAGGCCCACCACGGCCAGCAGCCAGGGCTCCCACAGGAATCGGAGGGTCATGTGCGGGCCCTCCATGCGGCGATCACGAGCCCGCCCACCAGGAGCGCGAGCCACGGGTAGTAGCGGTCCGGGCGGTCCACCTCGATCACCCTGGGGGTGGCGTCCAGGTCCACCGCATCCTGCGAGGTGATCTCCGCGACGATCGCATCGGCCGCATCCGCGTCGGACAGCTCGTAGAAGAGGCCGCCCCGGGAGGTGACCACCTCCTCGTACTCATCCCGCGAGCTGGCGATGGGCCACTCGGAGGCGTAGATGGCGTGGATCCGCACGCCGCGTTCCTCGGCCAGCTCCGCAGCCTCCTGGAGGGTGAAGACCGAATTGCCGAACGACTCGTTGTCCGTGGCGAGGATGACGGTGCGGCTGCGCTCCTCGTCATCGAGATCGAAGGCGAGCACGCAGGAGGCGAGCCCGTCTCCGATGAGGGAGGAGCCCGTGGCGTTGGGGGGATAGGTCCCGGCCATCCACTCCTCGTAGCGCTCGATGGCGCCGCGGGTGGCGGACCAGTTGAACAGGCCGATCGAGGTGATCTCCGCTCCGAGCTCGAGCTCGTCCTTCACCATGGCGTAGTCATCGGTGAGGGGGAAGACCTGGCGGGAGGTGAAGTCCCAGATGTTGAGGGCGATCCGCTCACCATCGAAGGAATCCACCATCTGGGAGTACACCCGCAGCACCTGGGAATCGAACGAGATCATGGAGCCGGAGACGTCCAGGCACAGCACGATGTCCCTCGTGGCCATGCGCTCATTGGTGGTGTAGCGGTCCACCGGCCGGCCCGCGAGGAGCGCCGTGAAGACGGTGGCACCGCCCACGATCATGGTGAGGCCCAACGCGGCGAACCGGTGGAGGTTCAGGCGGCGGCGGAAGCTCGGCAGGGTGTAGAGGTAGGCCGAGTTGGCCACGAGCCGGTGGCGGCGGCCGCGGCGGCGCTCGCGCACCACGAGGAACCAGCCCACGGCGGCGGCCACCACCACGAGTGCCGCCACCGCCCAGGGCGCCCAGGGACTCACCATCGCGAGATCACCTCCCGCGCCATCCCCACGGTCTGCTCCGCCTCGGCGGCGGGATCACGGGAGAAGGACGGCTGCTCGCAGCGGGTGAGGAGGTCCGAGAGCATCGTTCCCGGCATCACATCCTCCACCTCGCGGCGGGACATCACCTGCAGGTTGCGCCCGGCACGCTTGGAGCCGAAGTCGCGGACGATCTCCGAGATCTTCAGGTGGAGGTCCCGCAGCGTGATCTCGCCGCGCTGGAACGAGGCGTAGACGCCCTCGATCTGGTCACCGTAGGTGGACCGCAGGCGTCCAGGATTGATGGGCCCCGCCGGACGCGGCCCCCTCCGCTTCCACAGCGTGAACACCACCCACGCGATCGCGGCGAGCACGAGGACGGCCCCCAGGGTGGGGACCCACCAGGAGTAGGAGACGGGGAGTGCGGGATCACCGGGCACGGCGCTGCCTCCCCAACAGATCGATGAGGGCATCCACGGCGTCCTCGGTGCCCCGCACCACCACGGAGTTGATGCCGCGGCGGCGCAGCATGGCCCGCACACTCGCCTTCCGCCTCTCGACGGCGGCCGCGGCCTCCGCGCGGATCTGCGCATCGCGGCGCACGAAGTCCGGGACCTCTCCCCCATCCACGTCCACGATCACCCCGCCCGGGCCGGTCAGCTCCGTGGGGCGCATATCCGCCACGGCGATCACCATCACCTCGTGGCGGGTGCGGAGGCGGCGCAGGTCCAGTTCACTCCCCGGGTCCGGGCGGGCCTCATCGGTCAGGATCACCACGAGGGAGCGGCGGGAGACGCCCGTGAGGGCCCGGCGGAGCACCTTGGTGACATCCGAGGCCGGGGCATCCGCGGTCATGTCCGTGCGCAACTGCCGCAGGAGGGTCTCGAGGTGCTCGGTTCCCTGCCGGGCCGGCACCTGCCGGATCCGCTCCGCGTCCCCGGCCACGAGGCCCACCAGGTCCCCGCGGCTGCGGGCCAGGAACGCGATGACCTCCGCAACGTAGATGGCCACCTCCGCCTTGGTCTCCCCGCTGGGGGCGAGCGCCCCCATGGAGTGGCCCGTATCCGCGGCGAGGATCAGGCTCAGGTTGGTCTCGCGCTGGAAGCGCTTGATGATCGGGTGGCCGGCGCGGGCCGATGCCTTCCAGTCGATGTCACTGATGTCATCGCCGGGACGGTACTCCACCATGTCATCGAAGTCCTGGCCGTGCCCCGTGAAGATGGAGCGGTGCCGTCCATCGAGCAGCCCGGAGGCCCGCTTGATCACGGGGAGCTCGAGGCGTGCCCGCAGGTGCGCGAGCCGGGACAGGGAGACCATTCGGGGCCTTGGCCTACGGCACCGGGACGGCGGCGAACACCGCGTCGATCAGCGACTCCGGGGAGACGTTGTTGGCCAGCGCATCGTAGGTGCGCACGAGTCGGTGGCGGAGCACCGCGTGGCGGAGCTGCTTGATATCGTCCGGCACCACGTACGTGCGGCCGGCCATGAGCGCGAGCGCCTGGCCGATCTTCATCAGGGCGATCCCACCACGCGGTGAGGCGCCCACGCGCACGTGCTCGGTGAAGCCCTCCAGCGGTCGCGGCCCGCCGCCACGGGTGGTGTTGATGAGGGCCACCACGTACTCCTTGATGGAGCGGTGCACGAACACCTTTCCGGACAGCGCCTGCAGGAACCGCACGTCCTCGAGGGTGATGGGCTCCACCGTGAGCGGCGCGGAGAGCGAGCCGGAG
Organism: bacterium; assembly: GCA_030544165.1. Lineage (GTDB taxonomy): Bacteria > Actinomycetota > Actinomycetes > Actinomycetales > Actinomycetaceae > JAAZBW01. The sequence continues at coordinate 3,274 of JAUNRP010000069.1, read as the reverse complement.
GCGAGGCGCTCGAGGATCTCCACCTCCTCGTTCGGAGTGGGGTACGTGAGCACCTCCTTGACCAGGAAGCGGTCCATCTGGGCCTCGGGCAGCACGTAGGTGCCCTCCTCCTCGATGGGGTTCTGGGTGGCCATCACCATGAACGGCTCGGGCACCTTGTAGACCTCGCCGCCGATCGAGGTCTGGCGCTCCTGCATCGCCTCGAGCATGGCGGACTGGGTCTTGGCGGAGGACCGGTTGATCTCATCGAGGAGGACCATGTTCGCGTGCACCGGACCGAGCTGGGTGGTGAGCTCGCCGCTCGTGTAGTTGAACACCTGGGTGCCCACGATGTCGTTCGGCATGAGGTCCGGGGTGCACTGGATGCGGTGGAAGGAGCCGCCCACCGCGGAGGCGAGCGTCTGCGCGGCCGTGGTCTTGGCGAGCCCGGGCACCGACTCCAGCAGCACGTGGCCGCCGGAGAGCATGGAACTCAGCAACGCCGTCCGCAGGCCGATCTGGCCCACCACGCGCTGTGCGTACACGCCCTGTACCCGCTGGAGGAGCTCGTAGGCCCGCTCCATCTCCTTGGTGGAGATCGCTGGGTTCTCCGTCATTCCGCCTACCCTTCGCCTGGTCTACCGGGTCCCCACGCTATCCCGCGCGAGCACACGTACTCCCTGTCCGGGCGGCGACCATGGGTTGCCTCCCCGCGGTCTAGGGTATGAGGGTGGTCAAGGAGGCAGCAACAGCACCAGGAACGAGCCGGTGGGCCCCCCACTGGCTGATCTGGTTCTCGGCAGCATCAGCCCTGGCTCTGATCCTCGCCCTCCTCTCCACCGGTGCGGCCGCTCCCCGCGAGCTCGTGGACCCCGGAGCGCTCGTTCGCTGGGGCCTCCCCGTGGTCACCGTGATCGTCCGCGCCGCCGCTGCGATCACGATCGGGGCGTTCGCGGTGGCCGCGTTCACCCTCCGGGGCCCGGCTGGCACGGTCCGCCACTCCCCGCCCGCTCCCGTCGATGCGCCCCCGCACGTGGGGCGGCCCGACGACGGGGCGATGGTGGCGCCCACCCCGGCCTCCCGCGCCCAGGGAGAGGCGAGGGGACGGACCAGGGGGGAGCCGCCGTCGTCGGGATGGAAAATGGCCACACGGATCGGTCAGGGGGCGGCGATCACGTGGGTGGTGGGGCAACTCGCGTACGTGGTGTTCACGTATGCGGCGGTGTGGGGGCGCTCGCTGGGTGAGCCGACGTTCGGCGATGAGCTGACGTTCTTCCTCACCCGTACGGACCTCGGGCAGACGCTGATCGCGGAGACGGTGTTCGCGGTGGTGGTCTCGCTGTTCGCGGTGGCCACCTCCGGGATGGTGATGGCCGTGTGGACCGCGGTGCTCGGTGGGCTGGCGCTGGCGCCGGTGGCGCTGACCGGGCACGCGGCGGGGGCGGCGAACCACAACCTGGCGGTGTCCTCGATGTGGCTGCACCTGGTGCCGCTCGGGCTGTGGGTGGGCGGGCTCGCCGTGATGGTGGCGATCCACCGGGCGCTGGGGCCGGAGCTGCGGAGGGCGGCCGAGCGGTACTCGCGGATCGCGCTCTGGTGCTTCGTGCTGGTGGGGATGAGCGGGGTGTTCGCCTCGGCGATCCGGCTCAATGGGCTCGGTGACCTGGTGGGCAGCTCGTATGGCCGGTTGCTGCTGGTGAAGATCGTGCTGTTCGGCCTGCTGGGGTGGATGGGATGGGAGCACCGGCGGCGGACGATTCGTGAGTTGGATTCACAGCCGGGGCTGTTCTGGCGGCTGGCCGCGGTGGAGGTGGCCGTGATGGGGGCCATCGTGGGGGTGGCTGTGGCGCTCGGGCGTTCGGCGCCGCCGGTTCCGCAGGACGCGGTGGTGGATCCCTCCGCGGTGTTCCAGCTCTCGCAGTACCCGGAGCCGCCGCTGCCCACCGTGGTCCGGTGGTTCACCGAGTGGCACTGGGACCCGCTCTACCTCACGGCCGCCGTGAGCGCCGTGGTGGTGTACCTCGGATGGGTGGTGCGGCTGCGGCGGCGCGGCGATTCCTGGCCCGTGGGACGCACGGTGCTGTGGGTGGGCGCCTGGGTGTTCTTCGTGTGGATCGTGTGCGGTGGGCCCTACGTGTACGGGGTGGTGCTGTTCTCCGCGCACATGATCATGCACATGCTCCTGGTGATGGTGTTCCCGATCATGCTGGTGCTGGCGGCGCCGATCACCCTGCTGTTGCGGGCCGTGCCGCCCCGGCGGGATGGCTCGCGCGGGCCCCGGGAGTGGATCCTGGCCTTGCTCCACTCCCCGTACGCGCAGGCGTGGGCGAGCCCGTGGGTGGCGGGCGTGAACTTCGTGGGGTCGCTGTTCCTCTTCTACTACACGGACCTGCTGTCCATGGCGCTGCGCTACCACGTGGGGCACGTGCTGATGATCGTGCACTTCACCCTGGCCGGGTACATGTTCATGAACGCCGTGATCGGGGTGGATCCGGGGACTCGGCGGCCCAGCCACCCGGTGCGGCTCATCATGTTGTTCGCGGTGATGATCTTCCACGCCTTCTTCGGGTTGTCCCTCGCGAACATGACCTCCCTGCTGGCCGCCGATTTCTACGGCCGGCTCGGCCTGAGCTGGTGGGTGGACGCCATGGTGGACCAGGAGATCGGAGGGTTCATCACCTGGGGCATCGGGGAGCTTCCCACCCTGATCCTCGCGGTGGTGCTGGCCGTGGAGTGGTCCCGGGCGGATGCGAAGGATGCCAAGCGCCTGGACCGGCGGGCCGAGAGGGACCACGATGCCGAGCTCGAGGCGTACAACGCGATGCTCGCGCAGCGCGCGGCGGCCGCCGAGGCCGGACGTGCAGCCGAGGCCGCGCGCCGGGCCGGGCGCGCGGGGCGGTGAGGGGCTGGTTGAGGGCCGGGGTGGGGTCCGGGCGGCGTTAGGGCCTGGCGGCGTTAGGGCAGGGCGCGAGGCGCGGTGGATGCCTGGGGTGAGGCCGCCCCGAGAGCCCGGCGCGAGGCTCCGGTGCGACGGCCGGGCGCGAGGCGCTACCCTGCGTCCGCCCCAGGGGCCCCTCCGGAAACATAGGCCCCACGAGCATCATCTCCCTGTCACGAACTTGCAAATGTGGACACGGCCTCCAGAAGGCGCGAGCGGTGCCAACCCTCTGACCTGCGAGAACGCGGAGCTCGGCGCTCGGCTCCCGATTCTCGCTGTCCACATTTGCAAGTTCCCGTAGCCGTGGAGATGGGACCTTCGGAAGCCAAGGCCTCCCGCCGCTTCAGACGTCAGTAG
>JAUNRP010000068.1 GCA_030544165.1 bacterium | reverse complement strand
TCGAGACGAACACCAGGTTGCCGAGCGACTTGCTCATCTTCTCGCCCTCGTAGCCCAGCATCCCGGCGTGGACCGTGGCGGCGGAATCCCCGTGGCCGAGCATCCGCAGGTGCGAGGCGGACATCGGGTGGTGGGGGAAGCCGAGGTCGCTGCCGCCACCGGTGATGGTGGGCGCCCCGCCCAGGGTCTCCTCGGCGATCACTGCGCACTCGATGTGCCACCCGGGCCGGCCGTCGGGCAGGCCCTCCCCGTCCCACGCCGGCTCCCCGGCTCGGGCTGAGCGCCACAGGAGCGGATCGAGGGGGCCGCGCTTGCCCTCCCGCTCGGGATCGCCGCCGCGCTCGGCGAACGTGGCGAGCGCCTCACTCTCCGGCATGCCCGGATCGAAGTCCGGATCGGCGGCGAGGTCCGCGTAGATGTCGTCCGGCCCGTCCTCCCGGACCACGCGGTAGGCGGCACCTGACGCGAGAAGGCGAGCGACGCCGTCGGCAATGAGGGAGACGGACTCCACCACCCCGAGGAAGTGGTCCGGGGGAAGGAGGCGCAGGGCCTCCATGTCCGAGCGGTAGAGGCCGATCTCGCGGGCGGCGAGGTGCTGCCAGGAGATGCCGTCGCGTTCGGCGCGCTCGAGGAGCGGATCGTCCACGTCCGTGACGTTCTGGGTGTAGGTGACCTCGCGGCCGATCGCGCGGAGCAGGCGGACCAGGTGGTCGAAGACGAGGTAGGTGCGGGCGTGGCCGAGGTGGGTGGCGTCGTACGGGGTGATGCCGCAGACGTAGAGGGTGAGCGGGCCCTCGGGGAGCGGCTCACCGCCGAGCCGGGGCGTGATCTCCCCGGGGGTGATCGCCGGGACGTCCGGCACCTTCCAACTCAGCACCTGCCAAGCGTAACCTCAGGCGCCCGCCGTTGCGGTCAGTGTTCCGGTGAGCACGAGCACCACGATCACGGCTGCGAGGATCACGCGGTAGATCACGAACGGGGCGTAGCTGCGGGTGGTGATGAGGTTGAGGAACCACAGGATCACCACGTAGGCCACCACGAACGCCACCGCCGTGGCCAGTGCGGTGAGCGGGAGGGACACGGGCGCCTCTGCGCCGAGGCCGTCCTTGAACAGCTTGTAGAACCCCGATCCGAGCACTGCGGGGATGGCGAGCAGGAACGAGTAGTCGGCGGCGGCGCGGCGGGTGTAGCCCATGAGCAGCCCGGCCGTGATGGTGCCCCCCGAGCGGGAGACGCCCGGGACCAGGGCGAGCGACTGGGCCAGGCCGAACAGGACGGCGTCGCGGGCATTCATGTGTTCGAGCGGCTTCGTCTGCCTCGCGGTCATGTCCGCGGCCCCGAGGATCACGCCGAAGATCGCCAGCATGGCGGCCACGATCAGCAGGTTGCGGAAGACCGAGTCGATCGCGTCCTCGAGGAGGAGGCCGAGCACCACGATCGGGATGGAGCCGAGGATCACGTACCAGCCGAGCCGGGCATCCGGGTTGTCCCGGGCCACCGTGTTCTTCCACGGGCCGAACGGGAGCGCGCCGAACCACGCGCGGATGATCGCGGCGATCTTGCGCCGGTAGATGATGATCACCGCCGCCTCGGTGCCGATCTGGGTGATCGCGGTGAACGCGGCCCCCACGTCCCCGATGCCCAGGAGGCCCGAGGTCAGGCGCAGGTGCGCCGACGACGAGATCGGAAGAAACTCTGTCAGGCCCTGGACGAGCCCGAGGACCACTGCATGCCACCACTCCACGGTTGGCTAGCGTATCCCCTCCCGCGCGGGCGCTACGGTTGGTCCCATGGAACAGCGCGTCGTCGGGGCCTCGGGCCTCCGGGTCTCCGAGATCGGGCTGGGCACCATGACGTGGGGCAGGGACACGGACGCGCTGGACGCCGAGGCGATGCTCACGGACTTCCTCGATTCCGGGGGCACGCTGGTGGACACGGCGCCCGGCTACGGCGATGGTGCGGCCGAGGAGATCATCGGCGGGATGCTCGCCGGGGGGATCCCCCGCCACGAACTCGTGATCGCCACCAAGGCCGGCGTCCGCATCGCCCGCTCCGGCCGCCCGGAGGTGGACGCCTCGCGCGGCACGATCCTCTCCTCGCTCGATGCCTCCCTCGCGCGCCTGGGCACCGACCACGTGGACCTCCTCCTCGTCCAGGCCCCGGATCCTGGGACGCCGCTGGAGGAGACGGCGGATGCGCTCGAGCGGGCGGTCACGTCCGGGCGGGCGCGCTACGTGGGGGTCTCGAATTTTGCGGGGTGGCAGTGCGCCGCGCTCGCCGGTTCGCTCGGCCGCACGGGGCTGACGGCCGTGGAGCACGAGTACTCCCTGCTCGTGCGTGGGGTGGAGCGGGAGGTGGTGCCCGCCGCCCTGGGCCTCGGCTTCGGGCTGCTGGCGTGGTCAGCGCTGGGCCGCGGCGTCCTGACCGGCAAGTACCGCAACTCCACCCCGGCGGACTCCCGGGGGGCCTCCCCCCACCTGCGCGCGTTCGTGGCCCCGCTCCTCACGGACCGGTCCTTCGGGATCGTGGAATCGGTGGTCCGGGCGGCCGAGGGTCTCGAGGCTCACCCTGCCGAGGTGGCGCTCGCCTGGGTCCTTCGACGGCGGGGGCTCGCCTCCGCCATCATCGGTCCGCGCACCCCGGGTCAGCTCAGGACGCTGCTCGCCTCGGACCTGGAGGTCCCGCGCCCGCTCCTGGACGCGCTCGACGACGTCTCCGCCCCGCCGATCGGGTACCCGGAGCGCCCGCGCACCTAGGGCCGGGGCTTACACCTAGTCGTCGTCGTCGGAGTCGTCGTCATCGAGGTCCTCGAGGTCGTCATCGACCTCGTCCTCGTCGTCATCGTCGTAGACATCGAACGGGAGGTCCGCGTCGTAGTGGGTGAAGAGCGAGTCGTCGTAGGCCACGAACGACTCCTCCAGTACCTCACTCGCGCGCAACACCGCCGGGGACTCCGGATCCTGCGTCGAGACGACCGCCTCGTAGTGGGTGGTGAGTGCCTCGATGAAGCGGTCGAGCGCTGCCCGGGGGTCGATGTCCATACGGGTGAGCCTACCTTCCGGGGGATCGAAACGGCTACCGGATTGGCCCGCCGCCCCCGCCGCGCAGGAGCCGGGTGAGGGTGCGGGTCCCGAAGTGGATCGCGTCCACCGGAACCCTCTCGTCCACCCCGTGGAACATGGCCGCGAAGTTCAGCTCACCGGGAAGCCGGAGGGGGGTGAATCCGTAGCCCCGGATGCCGAGCTTGGAGAGCGATTTGTTGTCCGTCCCTCCGGAGAGCATGTACGGCAGCACCACCGCGCCGGGGTCCTCGGCGAGCACGGCATCCACCATCGAGTCCACGAACTCGCCCTCGAAGGGGACCTCGAGTCCGATGTCCTGGTTGATGGGCTCGAACTCGATCCCCGGTCCCGCCAGCCGCTTGAGCTCGGCGAGCGCCTCCTCGTCACGCCCGGGGATGGTCCGCATATCGACGACGGCGCGTGCCTCCCCCGGGATGACGTTCGCCTTGTATCCGGCGTCCAGTTGCGTGGGGTTGGCGCGGGTGGACAGGGAGGCCTGGACGAAGGCCTTGGAGGGGCCGAGGGCGTCCACCAGGTTCAGGATCGAGTTGCGGTCCTCCGGGTCGTACGTGAGCCCGGTCAGGTCTGCCACGCCGTCGAGGAGCGTGCGAACGGTGGGCGTGAGGTCCGTGGGCCAGACGTGGCGCCCGATCCGGTCCACGGCTCCGGCGAGCCGGGTGACGGCATTGTCCTCGTTGACCAGCGATCCGTGCCCGGCGGTTCCCCGGGCCACGAGGCCGAGCCAGTGCAGGCCCTTCTCCGCGGTCTGGAGCAGGTAGACGCGGCGGCCGTTCACGGTGACCGAGTAGCCGCCCACCTCGGAGACGGCCTCGGTGGCGCCCTCGAAGAACTCGGGGTGGTTGTCCACCACCCAGTGCCCGCCGTACCGGCCGCCCGCCTCCTCATCGGCGAACACCGTGAGCACCACGTCCCGCTCGGGGCGCCACCCGCTCCTCTTCATGTCCCGGGCGATCGCCACCATCATCCCGAGCATGTCCTTCATGTCCACGGCGCCGCGGCCCCACAGCATCCCGTCCCGCTCCTCGCCGGCGAAGGGGGGCACGGTCCAGTCCTCAGCCCGGGCAGGGACCACGTCCGTGTGGCCGTGGAGCACCAGGGCGGGACGGCTGGGATCGGTGCCCTCGATCCGGAGGAGGACCGTGGTGCGTCCGGGGGCAGACTCCACGAGGGTGGGGTCCCAGCCCACGTCCGAGAGCAGCTCGGCGATGCACTCGGCGGCCTCGCGCTCCACCGGGCCCGCGTTGTCCCCGTAGTTCGAGGAGTCGATGCGGATGAGGCGCTGGGCGATTTGAACGGCCTCGGTCTCGGTACGGCTGATGGACTCCATGTGGCAACCCTAACGCGCGTCCTCGCGCAGCATCCGCCTCGCGGTCTGTCCACAGGTGGATGGCGGAATCTGGCGGCAGAACGGGCAATTGTGAGAGAATGTCACGACGAGATAACGGCCAGGGCGCGGGGGGCGCCTTGCAATCCGACCTGGTGGGCGACTAAGAAGGAACGATGATGGTGCGGCGGGGAGTGGGAGTTGTGCTCGGAGCTGCGCTCGCCCTCACACTTGGCATCGCACCCGCCCACGCCTCCCCCACCCCCGTGGAACCAGACCCGGGCGTGGAGGCCACACCCGGCACGCCACGGTGGTTCCTGCAGATGGGGAGCCAGGCCACCGCACTCGGGGGCTCTCAGGGACGCATCGAGGCGGAGCATTCCGCGTTCGAACGCGAGGCGGCGGCCGCAGGTCTCGAGCCGGCCATCACGGCACGGCACACCACCCTCTTCAACGGCCTCGTGGTCGCGGCAGAGGAGGACGCCGCCACCGAGCTCGCCGCCCTGCCGAGTGTGCAGGCGCTCTTCCCCGTGGTGGGCGTGCAGGCCCCGGAGGTCCGGGCAGTGGCCACCGAGGTGGCACCTGCCCTCGAGATGATGGGCGCGGGCCGCGCCCACACCGATCTCGGACTGAGCGGCGCCGGGGTCCGGGTGGGGATCATCGACTCGGGGGTGGACTACCACCATCCCGATCTGGGGGGCAGCGCGGACTCCGAGTTCCCCACAGAACGGGTGGCGTTCGGCCAGGACTTCGTGGGCGATTCGTTCGCCTCCTTCGCCCCCGCACCCACGGCCGCCACCCCGGCTCCCGATCCGGACCCGGACGACTGCCTGGGGCACGGCACCCACGTGGCCGGCATCATCGGCGCGAACGGGGAGTTCACCGGAGTGGCACCGGGTGCCACCCTCGGCTCCTACCGGGTCTTTGGATGCACCGGCTCCACCACGAGCGACATCCTGCTGGGCGCGATGGAGGCCGCATTCGCCGATGGGATGGACGTGCTGACGCTCCCCACTCCCCCGGTACACGAGGGGTCCAGCTACCCCACCACTGCTGCTGCTGATGCCCTCAGCCAGGCCGGTGTGGTGGTGGTTGCTCCTGCCGGCAATGGGGCGGTGGGAGACGAGCGCCGGGGCGCGGCCGTGGAGGGTGGCGGACCGATCTCGGTGGCATCCTTCGAGAACAACCTGCTGGTGCAGTCTGCCCTGATCGCCTCGCACGGTGAGGAGATCACGATCGGCTACCTGGACGCGACCGGGGCCCCGCCACTCTCCTCCGACCTCGACGGCACCGAGATCGTCCTGGCGGATCCCGCCATCGCCTGTGAGCCCCTCGAGGAGGACCTCGGTGGCCGTGTCCTGGTGACGAAGCGGGGAACCTGCTCCTTCCACGTCAAGGCGATCAACGCCCAGCAGGCCGGTGCCTCCGCCGTGGTGGTGACGAACGATTCGGACAGCCCGCTCTACATGACCGTTGCCGGGGAACCCGCCGTGACCATCCCCGCGATCTCGCTGACCCGCTCCGACGGCGCTGCCATCCTCCGGCTCACCGAGGGCGGTGATGCGGACGATACCGCCACCATCACCGTTCCCGGGTCCACCATCACAATGACAGATCCTGCCGGTGGCCTGATCTCCGATTTCTCACCGCTCGGGAATGCCTCGCAGGTGCCAGATCTCGGTGCTCCCGGAGGCGCGATCCCCTCCACGTATCCGCTGGAGAGGGGCGGCTCCGCCACCCTCTCCGGAGTGACGCTCGCGGCCGCTTCTGTGGCCGGTGCCGCCGCGCTCGCGCTCGAGGGTTCGCCCGAACTCACCCCTGGCGAGGTCCTCGCCCAGCTCCAGAACACGGCCACGCCCGCTCCCACCGCCGTCGCTCCGGGTTCGGGGATCCAGGAGACCCCGCTCCACCAGGGCGCCGGACTGATCCGGGTGGACGCGGCGCTCGAGGGAACCACGTCGGTCCTTCCTGGCCTGGTGAACGCGGGGCCGTCTGCCGAGGGGCCGTACAGTGCGCCCCTCACGATCGCCAACATGAGCGGCAGTGATGAGACCTACCGTTTCTCCTACGTGCCGGCGCTCGGGATCCCGGCCGCTGGGCTCGGGGAGGCGGTGACTGCCTCCACATTCGACGCCGATATCACCTTCTCGGAGGCCGACCTTCCCGTGCCCGCCGGGGCGCAGCGGGAGGTCACGGTGACCGTGAGTCCCTCCGCGGACGCACCCACCGGAGCCATGTATTCGGGATTCCTCGTTGTCTCCGACCGGGGCGGTGATGTGGTGGCCACCGTGCCCTACACCGGACTCGTGGGCGCCTCGAACGCCCGCGCCTCCCGCCCCGGCTGGTAGACCCTCCCCTCATCCGTTCGGAGGACACCGCGCGCCCAGATGGGCACCCGTGGTGTGACCACCACCGATTCCCCCCGCGTTAGGTTGAGGGGGCGCGCGCACCGGGCGGCGCCGGGGATCAAGGGGCCAGGATGACCGTAGAGGGCGCAGCGCGCAGGAGTGCGCTCGAGGAGGGACGGGCCACCTCGGTCGAGCTGGGCAGGAGGGCCCGCGCACGCCTCGATGACCGCCGCGAGAGGATCGAGGACCAGCTCGAGCGGATCCCACAGAGCCTTCCGGAGCGAGCGGTCATGCAGCGCTGGGTGCGTATCGCACTCGTGGCACTCCTGGTGCTGTGTGCCGGACTGGTGATCGCCGGCTTCGCCAATGGAACGCTGCGCTCGCTGGAGTCGCTCCAACAGTTCGTGGGTTCGCTCGGGCTCTACGGACCCGTGGTCTACATCGTGCTCGTGGCGGCACAGTGCATCTTTCCGATCATCCCCGGCGGGATCGGGATCGTGGCAGGGCCCGTGCTGTTTGGCCCGTGGCTCGGCTTCCTGTTCAACTGGATCGGGATCTCACTGGGTTCGTTCGGCGCATTCTGGATCGCGCGTCACTTCGGGATGGGAATCATCGAACGGATCTTCCCGGCTCCCTTGGTGGGAAAGTTCCAGGAGTGGACCGATCGGCCTGGGTTCACCCGGTTGTTCGCCGTGGCCATCCTGCTTCCCGTCGCCCCCGACGACCTGCTCTGCTACCTCGCAGGGACCACACGGGTGAGGTTCTCCACCTACGCCCTGATCATCGTCACCTGCAAGCCGTGGACGCTGGCGGTCTACTCGTTCGGCCTGATGGCTGCGCTCCAGGGGATCGCGTCCTGGCTCGGATGAACGTGACTGGCGCAGTGACGCTTCCTAGGATTGAATCTCCCGAGTAGCGACGAACACCTGATGGGGAGAGATATGAAGCGAAACATGATGGCGGTGTCCGCGCTCGCCGTGGGCCTGGCGCTCACCGCCTGTGGCGGGGATGAGAACGTGGTGGTTCCGACCGGTCCAGCCGGAGGCCAGACCAGCGAGGGCACCACCTCGCCGGGCACAGGGGTGGATCCCACCACCCCGGCGCCCACCGAGGCAGCACCCACCGAAGCGCCGACCACAGAGGCGGCACCCACCGAAGCACCAACCCCTGCGGCACCTGGCGCCTCCTCTGAGGACGGCCCGGCCCTCGTGTCCCGGACGGTGGATTACCTCTGGAACGCCGACTCCTACCGTCAGGAGGGGCGGGTGACCACCTCGGTCACCATGCAGGGCCAGTCCGAGGAGACGGATCAGCAGTTCACCACGGACTACGTGACGGATCCGCTCCAGATGGACATGTCCACCACCCAGTCCCAGGGAGGGGTCAGCCAGGAGGTCCGGATGATCCTGGTCCCCGAGGAGGGTGCCCACCGGGTCTACATGTCAGACCTGGCGTCGGGTGGGTGGGCCACCTACCCGCTCACCGCTGAGGAGGTGAGCGCGCAGGGGTTCGGTAGTGATCCCATGAACGAGGCGCTCAGGAACATCACGGACCCGGAGGGGATCCGGGTCAACGAGGTGCCAGCCTCTGCGGAGACCAACAATGAGGCCGCCTACGAGATCACGGTGGACCTGCCCAGCGAGACGGTGGTGGAGATCGTGGGTTCGGCCACGGGTGGCCTCATCTCCGGATTCGATGGAACCGGCACCATGACCTACCTGGTGGCGCAGGACGATGGCCAGCCGTTCACCGCGAGTGCCACCATCGAGGGTGTCATGACGATCATGGACATGGACGCCGATTTCCAGACGTTCAACGAGTCCACGTTCTCCAACTGGAACGAGATCACCGAGATCGAGGTCCCGGCGGAGGCGCAGGCCGCCACGGAGATCGAGGCCCCGTAGGCAGAGGTGAGGGGCGGGGTGGAGGGATCCACCCCGCCCCTCACGTCATTCTCCTGCCTCCCGCGCCGCCTTGGCCGCGGCCACCATGTTCGTGAGCGCGGGGGTGACCTCCGCGTAGCCCCGGGTCTTCAGCCCGCAGTCGGGGTTGACCCAGAGCTGGCGCTGCGGGATCGCCCGCTGTGCGGCCGCGAGCAGCTCCGCGAGCTCGGCCACCTCGGGAACCCGCGGCGAGTGGATGTCGTAGACTCCCGGCCCGATCTCCCGATCAAAGCCCGAGTCCCGGACCGCGGGGAGGATCTCCATCTTGGAGCGGGCCGCCTCGATCGAGGTGACGTCCGCGTCCAGGCCGTCGATCGCGTCGATGATCTCGGAGAACTCCGAGTAGCACAGGTGCGTGTGGATCTGTGTGGCGGCCGCGGCACCGGCGGTGGCCACGCGGAACGACCGCACGGACCACGCCAGGTACTCCGCCTGATCGTCCTTCCGCAGCGGCAGCAACTCCCGCAGGGCCGGCTCGTCCACCTGCACCAACCGGATGCCGGCGAGCTCCAGGTCCGCCACCTCGTCCCGCAGGGCGAGCGCCACCTGGTTCGCGGTCTCCCCCAGCGGCTGGTCATCGCGCACGAAGCTCCACGCGAGGATCGTCACCGGCCCGGTGAGCATGCCCTTCATCGGTCTGTCCGTGAGCGACTGCGCGTAGCTGGTCCACTCCACCGTCATCGGCTCGGGCCGGGACACATCGCCCCACAGCAGGGATGGGCGCGTGCAGCGCGAGCCGTAGGACTGGACCCACCCGTGCTGCGTGGTGGCGAACCCCTCGAGCAGCTCCGCGAAGTACTGCACCATGTCGTTGCGCTCGGCCTCACCGTGCACCAGCACGTCCA
>JAUNRP010000067.1 GCA_030544165.1 bacterium | reverse complement strand
ACCCCGCCAACGGGCGAGCCAACAACCCCGCCCAGCCCGAGCGCCTCACCCATGCCGCCGACGGGCGCGAACGTCACCTCGGTGGTCACCCTCGCTCTGGGCCTGCTCGCCATGGGCGCGATCCTGCTCGCGGTGCGGAGGCGCCCGGCCTGACGAGGGCGGCTACGCGAACACCACGGTCTTGGTGCCGTCCAGGATCACCCGGTGTTCGGCGTGCCACCGCACGGCGCGGGAGAGCACCTGCCGCTCCACGTCCTGGCCGCGGGCCTGGAGCTCGGCCACGGAGTCCTCGTGGGTCACCCGGGCCACGTCCTGCTCGATGATCGGGCCCTCATCGAGGTCCGCGGTCACATAGTGCGCCGTGGCACCGATCAGCTTCACGCCCCGTGAGTGCGCCTGCGCGTACGGTCGCGCGCCCTTGAAGGAGGGAAGGAAGGAGTGGTGGATGTTGATGATCCGCCCGGAGAGCCTGCGGCAGACCTCGTCCGAGAGCACCTGCATGTAGCGCGCGAGCACCACGAGCTCCACATCGAGATCCTCCACCAGCCCCAGCAGCTCCGCCTCCGCCTCCGGCTTGGTCTCCGCGGTCACGGGGATGTGGTGGAACTCGGTACCGTAGAACTCGGCCAGCGGCCGCAGCACATCGTGGTTGGCCACCACGCCCACCACATCGAGGGGGAGGCGGCCATCCCGGGTGCGGAAGAGCAGATCGGAGAGGCAGTGGGCCTCCTTCGAGGCCATGATGAGGGTCCGCAACGGCCGCCCCACGGTATCCAGGTTCCAGTCCATCTCGAACTCCTCGGCGAGCGAGGTGAGGGAACCGCGCAGGGCGGCCTCGTCGTCGACCCCGGCAGCCTGGACCCGCATGAGGAAGCGGCCGTTCTCCGGGTCCCCGTACTGACGGGACTCGGTGATGTTGCCCCCCGCGCGGGCGAGCGCCCCGGTGACGGCGTGGACGATGCCGCGGCGATCGGGGCAGGAGAGCGTGAGGACCAGTTCGTGTGTCACGGGTCCAAGAGTAGGGCGCGCACAAGTTCCGGCCCCAATTGGCCCAAGTTCGGGACCAACGGGGTACGAGCCGCGCCCACCGCCTCGGTAGGGTTGTGCCGTACGCACACGTCAAAGGAGAACCAATGCCAAAGAACCCCGTCACCGTGACCGTGACAGGTGCAGCCGGCCAGATCGGCTACGCCCTCCTCTTCCGCATTGCTGCGGGTCATCTGCTCGGACCGGACGTCCCGGTGAAGCTGCGCCTCCTCGAGATCCCGCAGGCCACCAAGGCCGCCGAGGGCAACGCCATGGAGCTGGATGACTGCGCGTTCGAGCTCCTGGAGGGCGTGGACGTGTTCGATGACCCGAACCAGGCGTTCGAGGGCGCCAACGCCGCCCTGCTCGTGGGCGCACGCCCGCGCACCGCCGGCATGGAGCGCGGCGATCTGCTGGAGGCCAACGGAGGCATCTTCGGCCCGCAGGGCAAGGCCATCAACGATCACGCCGCGGATGACATCCGGGTCCTGGTGGTGGGCAACCCGGCCAACACCAACGCCCTGATCGCTGCGCACGCCGCCCCGGACGTCCCCTCCGAGCGGTTCACCGCCATGATGCGCCTGGACCACAACCGCGCCCTCAGCCAGCTCTCCATGAAGACCGGCGTGCACGTGAAGGACATCGCCAAGCTCACGGTGTGGGGCAACCACTCCGCCTCCCAGTTCCCGGACATCTCCACCGCCGTGGTGGACGGCCGCCCCGCCACCGAGCTGGTGGACCGGGAGTGGGTCACCGAGTACTTCATCCCGCGCGTTGCCAAGCGTGGCGCCGAGATCATCGAGGTCCGCGGGGGCTCCTCCGTGGCGTCCGCCGCCTCGGCCGCGATCGACCACATGTACGACTGGTACAACGGCACCCCCGAGGGCGACTGGACCTCGGTGGGCCTGTGGTCCGACGGCTCCTACGGCATCCCCGAGGGCCTGATCGCCGGCGTTCCCTGCACCTCCGAAGGCGGCGAGTGGAAGGTGGTGGAGGGCATCGAGATCGATGACTTCGCCCGTGAGCGCATCGACGCCTCCGTTGCCGAGCTGGCCGCCGAGCGCGATGCCGTGAAGTCCCTGGGACTGCTCGGCTAGCAGGACACTGCCCGACGGCGGGTGGCGGCTCTCGTACGGGGCCCCACCCGCCGTCGTCGTACTCCCCGTACTCCCGTGGGACCGGGAGGGCGGGCGGCGGTAGGGTGGGCCCATCCTCTCGACGAAGGAGCCAAGGGATGAGCGAACCACGTTTCGACACCGTGGAAGTGGACCACGCCGGTGAACTGCTGACCGTGCGGCGGGCCGCGTTCGTGACCGAGGCGCAGCTCTACGGCAATCCGCACCTGCCCGCGCTCACGCAGAGCCTCGAGGAGCTCGTGGCGGACATGGAGCGCGAGGATGTGGTGACGATCGGGGCCTGGATCGGGCCGCGGCTCGTGGGCTCGGTCCGCGTGGAGTTCGACGGCGCCCGTGCCACGCTCGGCCGCCTCGCCGTGGCCCCGGACCTGCAGGGGCGGGGGATCGGTTCGCAGCTCCTGATGGAGGTGCTCCACTACCTCCCGGAGGAGACCTCCGAGGTGTGGGTGTTCACCGCCGAGGACTCGCGCGCCAACATCTCCCTGTACGAGAAGCAGGGCTACGAGCAGCAGCACACCCAGGCGGACGGCGATCTCACCTACGCATACCTGCGCCGCCTGCTCGGCGAGGACGGCGGGGACTTCGAGGGGGAGTACGAGGACGAGGACTACGACGACGGGGATGAGGGCGCGGGATCGGCGGACAGCCCGGACAACTGAGGGCCACAAGCGGGTAGGCTCGGCTGCGTCGTGACTGGCGAGTAGGTGGGTCACCACCGGGGAGCGACGCACAACCAGCACCACCGTGGTCGGACGCCTGGGCCGCGGAAACCAGCAGTCGATGTGAGGACCGCATGAGCCAGAACCCACTGACCCAGTCACTTGCCGAGTTCGATCCGGAGATCCAGGCCGTCCTGGAGGGCGAGCTCGCCCGCCAGCGCGAGACCCTCGAGATGATCGCCTCGGAGAACTTCGTCCCCCGCGCGGTCCTGCAGGCGCAGGGCTCCGTGCTCACCAACAAGTACGCCGAGGGGTATCCCGGCAAGCGCTACTACGGCGGCTGTGAGCAGGTGGACATCGCCGAGGAGCTCGCGATCCAGCGCGCCAAGGACCTGTTCGGCGCCGCGTACGCCAACGTGCAGCCCCACTCGGGCGCCCAGGCCAATGCCGCCGTCTACCACGCCCTCCTCCAGCCGGGGGATGCGGTGATGGGCCTCTCGCTCGCCCACGGGGGCCACCTCACGCACGGGATGAAGATCAACTTCTCCGGCAAGTACTACGAGATCCACGCGTACGAGGTCTCGCCGGAGACCCACCGGGTGGACATGGACCAGGTGCGCGAGCAGGCGCTCGCGGTGCGGCCGAAGATGATCGTGGCCGGCTGGTCCGCCTACCCGCGCCAGCTCGACTTCGCCGCCTTCCGCGAGATCGCGGACGAGGTGGGGGCCATCCTGTGGACGGACATGGCCCACTTCGCCGGCCTCGTGGCCGCGGGCCTGCACCCCAACCCCGTGGAGCACTCGGACGTGGTGACCACCACCATCCACAAGACGATCGGCGGGCCCCGCTCCGGCATGATCCTCTCCCGCGACGAGGAGGCCTACGGCCGCAAGCTCAACTCCGCGGTGTTCCCCGGCCAGCAGGGCGGGCCGCTCATGCACGTGATCGCCGCCAAGGCGGTGGCGCTCAAGGCCGCCGCCAGCGAGGAGTTCAGGGAGCGCCAGGCCCGCACGATCGAGGGCGCCCAGATCCTCGCGGAACGGCTCGTGGCCGCGGACGTGGCGGAGGCCGGGGTCTCCGTGCTCACCGGGGGAACGGACGTGCACCTGGTGCTCGTGGACCTGCGCAACTCCCCGCTGGATGGACAGCAGGCCGAGGACCTCCTCCACTCCGCCGGCATCACGGTCAACCGCAACGCCGTGCCGTGGGACCCGCGCCCCCCGCGCGTCACCTCCGGCCTGCGGATCGGCACCCCGGCGCTCGCCACCCGCGGGTTCGGCGCTGCCGAGTTCACCGAGGTGGCGGACATCATCGCCACCGTGCTGAAGGAGGGCACCGCGGCGGACGTGGAGGCGGCGCGAGCGCGCGTTGCGAAGCTGGCCGCCGACTTCCCGCTCTACGAGGGCGCCGAGGACTGGGGACTGCTGCGATGACCGCGCGCCTCATGCCCGGCGGTCCGGTGGCTGAGGCGGTCTTCGCGGACCTCGCCCCCCGGATCGATGCCCTGGTGGCGGGCGGCCACCGCCCCGGCCTCGGCACCATCCTGGTGGGCGGGGATTCCGCCTCCGCCGGCTACATCCGGATGAAGCAGAACAAGGCCATCGAGATCGGCTGCACCGCGCCCCACATCCACCTCCCCGAGGAGGCCACGCAGGCGGACCTCGAGGCCGCGATCCGCGAGATGAACGAGGCGGATGACGTGGACGGGATCCTGGTCCAGTACCCGGTGCCGCAGCAGATCAACTTCGACGAGGCCCTCCTCACCATGGACCCGGACAAGGACGTGGACGGCCTGCACCCCATCAACATGGGCCGCCTCGCGCTCGGCATGCCCGGCCCCGTGCCGTGCACCCCAGCCGGAATCGAGGAGCTGCTCGCCTTCCACGAGGTACCCCTCTCCGGGCGGGAGGTGGTGGTGCTCGGCCGCGGCACCACGCTGGGCCGCCCGCTCGCCCTGCTGCTCTCCCAGAAGCGCCCCACCGCGAATGCCGCCGTCACCGTGGTGCACACCGGCGTGCCGGACTGGGAGCGCTACACCCGCCGCGCGGACGTGGTGATCGCCGCCGTGGGGGTTCCCGGGATCCTCCAGCCCGAGCACGTGAAGGAGGGCGCCGCCGTGGTGGGCGGGGGAGTGCGCTACGAGGGCAAGCGGCTCCTGCCGGACGTGGACGAGTCCGTGGCCGAGGTGGCCGGGGCCATCACCCCCCGGGTGGGCGGCGTGGGACCCACCACCATCGCCATGCTGTTCCGCAACACCGTGGAGGCCGCCGAGCGCCGCGCGGGCACCACCTCCGAGGAGACCGAGTGAGGATCGCCAGCGTCAACGTGAACGGCATCCGCGCCGCCATGCGCAAGGGCATGGCGGAGTGGATGGCCTCCCGCTCCCCGGACGTGGTCCTCATGCAGGAGACGCGCGCGGAGGCGGAGATCGTGGAGGAGCTCCTGCCGGAGTGGTACACCACCACCGAGGCCTCCCGCATCAAGGGGCGGGCCGGCGTGGCGGCCGCGCTCCGCTCCGAGCCGCTCGCCGTCCGGCGCGGGCTCCCCGGAGAGACCTCGGACGTGGACTCCGGCCGCTGGCTGGAGGTGGACGTGACCACCGCCTCCGGCACCCCGCTCACCCTCATCACCGCCTACCTCCACTCGGGCACCGCGGGCAGCCCCACCATGGACCTCAAGTACTCCCACCTGGACCTCGTGGAGGCCCGCCTTTCCGCGCTCGCCGGTGAGGCCATGTCCGGGCGGCGCCACGTGCTCGTGGTGGGGGACTTCAACGTGGTGCGCGGACCCGCAGACATCAAGAACTTCCGCTCCAACCACAACAAGACGGCCGGAGTCCTCGATACGGAGATGGCCTACCTGGACCGCTGGTTCACGGGAGCCTGGCGGGACGTGCACCGCGAACTCGTCCCCACCGCGGAGGACGGCGCCCCCGGCCCCTTCACGTGGTGGTCGAATCGCGGCAAGGCCTTCGACAACGATGCCGGCTGGCGGATTGACTACCACATGGCCAGCCCACGCCTCGCTGCCACGGCGAGCTCCGCCGTCGTGGACCGGGCACCGAGCTGGGACACGCGCTTCTCGGACCACGCACCCCTGACCGTGGACTACGCCACGGACGGACTTTAGGCGCGCATCGCCTCGATCGGCCGGATCCGGGTGGCGAACAGCCCCGGAAGCAGGCCCGCCAGCGCACCGATCCCGGTGGCGGCGAGGATCCCCTGGACCGCGGCGCCCATCGGGAACGGCGGGGTGTCCTGGACGGGCATCTGCAGCCACTGCATGACGGGCAGGTAGCGCAGCGCCACGATCGCGAGCGCCACCCCCACCACGCCGGCCAGGAACGTGCCCACCACGGACTCCATCATGATGGAGAAGAACACGCGCCCGGAGGCAGCGCCGAACGAGCGGCGGATGCCGATCTCGCGCACCCGCTGCTGCACGGTCACCAGCGAGACGTTGACCAGCGAGACCGCGCCGAGCACCAGTACCGCGATCCCGATCCCGAGGATGAGGGTGCGGATCCCGCCGAAGAAGTCCTCCCCGCCGCCCATCTGGCTGCCGGGATACACGTTCACGTTGCCGAACTGGCCCACGAGCGGCTGCAACTCGGACTGGAGCTTGGTCTGCGCCGTGGCCGCGTCCTGTGCGCTCAGCCAGAACTCGAACGTGGGGGCACCCCAGTTGCCCTGCTCCTGCTTGGAGACCCCGGCCATGAGGGAGTCGTACAGCATGTACGCCTGGGGGGAGGCCCACTGGTTGCCGTCCTCGATCACGCCGATCACCACGAACGAGATGTCCTTGCCGCCACTCTGGCTGTGCATCACCAGGTCCGGCTGGACCGATCCGTCCGTGGGCACCCCTGCCGTCTGCAGGAACGTCTCATTGACGACGACGGCGGGGGCCAGGCGCTGCACGTCACCCTCCCCGAACCACGTGCCCCGTACCGGTTCGATGCGGTGGATGGTGGCGTAGGCCGGATCCACGGCCATGAGCTCGATCCAGTCCAGGCGGCCGGCGCGGGTGGAGAACTCGCCCCAGGGGCGCAGCACGCGGGAGTGGTGGGTGATCTCGTAGCGGTCCGCGAAGTCCTCCATGGCCTCGGTGACCCGCGCCTGCTTGGTGGTGTCCTCTGCCCACGCCTCGGCGAACAGGGTGACGGAGCGGCCGCCCCAGCGTTCGCTGGCCTCCTGGGTGGCCTGGGCCATCTGCTGGCCGAGCGCGAGCGTTGCGGTCATCACCGTGATGGCGAGGCTGACCGCGAGCAGCGAGAGGGAGACGCGGAGGCGGTGGATGCGGATCTCGTCCCATGCCTCGAGGATGGATCCCACGAACCCGGTCACTGTGCCACCTCCGCCTGCTCGCCGAAGACCTCGTCCTCCAGCTCGGGGATCAGGCGATCGGGATCCTCCTCCGGCTCGGGAGCCGGGACTCCCGAGCCCGGGCCCGGGTGGGAGCCCGGAGCGAGCCCGGTCCCGCCGTCGTCGCCCCCGGTCTCGAGGGTGCCGATCTCGCGGCGCTCCACGTGGATGGGGTGCAGGATGCCATCGGTGAGCTGGTAGTGGGTGTGGGCCCGGGCGGCGATCGCGAGATCGTGGGTGATGACCACGAGTGCGGCGCCGGTCTCCTCGGCCACGGTCTGGAGCATGGTCATGATCTCGTTGCCGGTGTCCACATCCAGGGCGCCGGTGGGCTCGTCACACAGGATCACGCGGGGTCCGCGGACGAGCGCGCGGGCGATGGCCACGCGCTGCTGCTCGCCGCCGGAGAGCTGGGTGGGCATGGACTCGAGCCGCTCCCCGAGCCCCACCCGCTGCAGCACCTCGCGGGCGATCGAGGTGCGGTTCCAGAACTTGGAGCCGGTGGCGTAGAGGAGCGGGGCGGTGGTGTTCTCCAGCGCGTTGCGCCCCGGGAGGAGGTTGAACTGCTGGAAGACGAACCCGAAGCCGCGCCCACGGGCGCGCGTGCGCCGGTTCTCTCCCATCTCCTTCACGTGGATGTTGTTCACCCAGTAGTCCCCGCCGGTGGGGAGATCGAGCAGCCCCAGGATGTTGAGCAGGGTGGACTTGCCGGTTCCCGAACGACCCACGATGGAGACGTACTCGCCCGCCTCCACGTCCAGGTCCACCCCGCGCAGGATGTGCAGGGGTGTCCCATCGGCGAGGAGCACCGATTTGGTGACTCCCCGCAGGGTCAGGAGACTCACGGCGCGGGCTCCTCGGTGACCTCTATCTCCTCGGCGACCTCGCCCTCCACGAACACGGTGCCATCGCCCTCGACGATCTCGCCTTCCACTATCTCCACGCCATCGCCCTCGACGACGTCGCCCTCGATCACCTCGGGCATGGGCCGCGGCTCCGGGCCACCCATGCCCGGATCCATCGGGTCCATGGCGCCCGGGGCGTACTGCAGGATGGTGTCGCCCTCGTTCAGGCCGGACCTGATCTCGATGTTCATGCCGTCCGAGAGGCCGAGCTCCACGTCCGTGGGGGTCTCGGCGCCGGAGGCGGGATCCACCACCCACACGCGGCCGGTGTCGTAGAGGCCCTGGACCGCGGTGACGGGGACCGTGATCACGCCGGCCGCCTCACCCGCGGCGAGCGCGAGGGTGCCGCTCATCCCGGCGAACAGCCGCACCCCTTCCGGGACCGGGCAGGTGGCCGAGACCGTGGTGGTCCCGCCGCCGCCTCCGCCGCCTCCGCCCCAGGGATCGCCGCTCGGGTCTCCGGGGTTCTCGCTCGCGGTTCCGGGATCGCCCACGGCGAGCCCCTCGCAGGTGAAGGGCGCGGGGCCGTTGTTGATGGTGACCTCGGCCGCGGCGGGCATGACCTCGAGCTGGAAGAGTTGCTCGGGGCTGATGCTGCCCTGGATGGAGAGGGTGCCGGGGTTCACGGTGGCCACCGTGGTGGCGATCGAGGCGGGCTGGTTCACGAGGAGCGACTGGTGCACCACGCCCGCGATGGGTGCCGTGAGGTTGTGGCGGGTGAACGTGGCGGGGATTGGCCGGCCGTTGTTGTCCACGCTCGCCGGGATCTCCCGGCGGACCTCCACGATCACGTCCCCGGCCGCCACCGTCTGGCCCTCGGCGGCGATCCAGGCACCCACGTAGCCGTCCACGGGGGAGACCACGTTCTTGACCGGGTCCGCCACCACGCTGGCCTGCAGTTCCACGTTGTTGACCACATCGCCGATCCCCACCACGTACTGCGGGGAGCCGAAGTTCGCGCCGGGGTTCACTCCGTCGTCGGCCTGCGCGTCGTCGGCCGAGAAGAACGCGAGCTTCACGAGGGCCCCGGCGATCAACGCGAGGACGAGGATCCGAGCGATCGGAAACACGACCGTCCGCAGTGTTGTCATGTGCCCTCCTTGGCAACGTCATATCCCCCCAAAACTAGGCCCGGGGAGCCGTGGAACTCGTGAGGTCCGGGGCTGATTGCCGGGCGTGTCACTCATCCTTGAGATGGACCCGGCTCGGGTGGCGGCGGCCGCCTCGAGGCCGTACAGAGCGCCCAACTTGCAAATGTGGACGGCCGTTCTCGGGGGTCCTCAGCGTTTCCGCAGGTCAGGGACCTGACCGCCCCAGATTGCCTCCGAGCTCGTGTCCACAATTTCAAGCAGGCCGTCGTGGCGTGGGGCAGGAGGGGTGGGGGAGTCCTCTGGGGCGGGAGTGACAGGCTTGGGCGGCCCGACGGCGGGGGGTCGCGTTCCAGCGGGAGGTGCGCCGCGCCGTCGCGGGCGCCACCCTCGGTCCC
>JAUNRP010000066.1:6150-9613 GCA_030544165.1 bacterium | reverse complement strand
GCGCGGCGCAGCAACCGGTTGGCGATCCGGGGCGTTCCCCGCGAGCGGGAGGCCAACTCCGCCGCCGCGTCCCCGTCCAACCGCACCCCCAGCAGGGAGGCGGAGCGCGCGAGCACCTGCTCCAGCTCGGCATCCGAGTAGAACTCGAGGTGACCGGTGAGGCCGAACCGGTCCCGCAGCGGCGCCGGGAGGAGGCCCACGCGGGTGGTGGCGCCCACGGCCGTGAACCGCGGCAGCGTGAGCGGGATCGAGGTGGCGCCCGGGCCCTTGCCCACCACCACGTCCACGCGGAAGTCCTCCATCGCGAGGTAGAGCATCTCCTCCGCCGGGCGGGCGAGCCGGTGGATCTCATCGATGAAGAGCACGTCCCCCTCCTGCAGCGAGGAGAGGATCGCCGCGAGGTCCCCGGCGTGCTGGATCGCCGGCCCGGAGGTGAGGCGCAGCGCGCCGGTGGTCTCCGCCGCGATGATCATGGCGAGCGTGGTCTTGCCGAGGCCGGGCGGGCCGGAGAGGAGCACGTGGTCCGGGGCGTTGCCGCGCAGCCGCGCCGCGTCCAGCACCAGCTTCAACTGCCGGCGCAGCTTCTCCTGGCCCACGAACTCGGCGAGCACCTTGGGGCGCAGCGCGGACTCCGCGGCGCGCTCGGAGTCCATGGCCCCCGCATCGGTGATCCGCTCCTCGAACTCCTCAGCCACGTCCACCTGCCAGGTACTGCAGGGCCGCCCGCAGCACGGCCGCCTTCCCGCTGTGCTCCTCCGCCACGGCCACCACGGCCGCGCCCGCGTCCTTCGCGGACCAGCCGAGCTGGGTGAGTGCCGCCACCACGTCCTCATCCATTCCCGACGGCGGCGCCTCCGCCACGTTCTCCGTGACCGTTCCGCTCGGCGCACCAATCTTTCCGGCCAGCTCCAGCACGAGCCGCTGGGCGGACTTCTTCCCGATCCCCGGCACCCGCATCAGCATGGTGAGGTCCTCCTCGGCCACCGCGCGCCGCAGGTCCTCCGGGCCGAGCACCGCGAGCACCGCCAGTGCGAGCCGCGGGCCCACGCCCGTCACGGTCTGCAGCACCAGGAACGCCTCGCGCTCATCCGGGGTCTCGAACCCGAACAGGGTCAGGGAGTCCTCCCGCACCACCAACGTGGTGGCCAGGTATCCCTCGGACCCGAGCCGGAGGGCCGCCAGCGTGCCCGGGGTGGACTGCACCGCCATGCCGACGCCGCCCACCTCGATCACCGCGTGGTCCAACCCGATATGGGCCACCAGCCCGCGCACTGACGAGATCACGTGGATGCCTCCAACTCTGCCGCCCCAGGAAGGCGGGCGTCCAATCCGAACAGGTGTACGAACAGCAGGTTAGCGCAGATAGTCCCCGCGGGACTGGTTCGCCGGTCGGCGTGCCGCCCTCTCGGCCTCCGCCCAGGCGCGCTGCGCGGCGGTCTGGGCCCCCGCCGTCGCCGTGGGGGAACCCAGCCGGAAGAAGTGGCAGATGGCGAGGGCCAACGCATCCGCAGCGTCGGCGGGTTTGGGAGCGGAGTCCAGACCAAGGATGCGCGCCACCATGGACTGGACCTGCACCTTGGGCGCGTTGCCGTAGCCCGTGACGGAGGCCTTGACCTCGGAGGGCGTGTGCAGGCCGATGGGGACCCCGCGGGCGGCGGCGGCCACCATCCCGAGCCCGGCCACCTGGGCCACGCCCATGACGGTGGGCACGTTGTGCTGCGCGAAGGCCCGCTCGATCGCCACCGCGTCCGGATGGTGGCGCTCCATCCACTCCTCAATCCCGCGGGAGATGACCAGCAGGCGCTCGGCCGCCGCCATGTCCGCGGAGGTGGAGATGACCCCCACCTCGATGAGCCGGGGCGGGCGGCCCGTCTCGATCACGCCCACGCCGCAGCGGGTGAGGCCGGGATCGATGCCGAGGACCTTCATGTGCGCTCCGCCACCGGGCCGGGCCGGAGCCTCAGTCCTCGCCGTTCAGTTGCGCCATGACCTCATCGGAGGCGTCGAAGTTGGCGAACACGTTCTGCACGTCGTCCACGTCCTCGAGGGCGTCGATCAGCTTCATGAGCTTCTCGGCGAGTTCCAGGTCCGCCTCCACCTCGGTGGCGGGCACCCACTGGACCTCCGCGGAGTCGTACTCGTAGCCGGCGTCCACCAGCGCGGTGCGCACGGCCACCACGTCCGTGGGCTCGGACTCGATCACGAACACCTCGCCCTCGTCCTCCACCTCCTCGGCGCCGGCATCCAGCACGGCGAGCAGGAGATCGTCCTCGGTGAGGCCGTCCGTCTTGGGCACCTCCACCACGCCGCGGCGGGAGAAGAGGTAGGAGACGGATCCCGGGGAGGCCATGGAGCCGCCGTTGCGGGTGACGGCCACGCGCACGTCCGAGGCGGCGCGGTTGCGGTTGTCCGTGAGGCACTCGATCAGGATGGCCACGCCGCCGGGGCCGTAGCCCTCGTACATGATGGTCTCCCAGTCCGCTCCCCCGGCGTCCTCGCCGGAGCCGCGCTTGACCGCGCGATCGATGTTGTCCGCCGGCACCGAGTTGCGCTTGGCCTTCTGGATGGCGTCATACAGCGTGGGGTTGCCCGCCGGGTCGCCGCCGCCGGTCCGCGCCGCCACCTCGATGTTCTTGATGAGGCGGGCGAACAGCTTGCCACGCTTGGCGTCAATCGCTGCCTTCTTGTGCTTGGTGGTCGCCCACTTTGAGTGGCCTGCCATGGGATTCCTCCTTGGACACGTCTCATCCCCGCGCTTTCGGGGATCTCGCGGGGTGCCGCGGTTCTGCCGTCAATCCTAACGGTTCTCGCTGCCGCTCCCCGCGCGGGGGCCGGGCGGCGCGTCAGTCCCCCAGGTGGGTGAGGGTCCCGTCCCATCCCCCGACGACGCTCCTCGCCAATCCCACCAACTCGCCCGGGTAGATGGTTGCCCCTGCTCGTTGCGCCGCCTGGAGGTCATCGAGGTTCCACCAGCGGTACTCATCGAGGAGGTGGGCCTCCGCCGCAGTCTGCCCGGAGGTGTCGAGTTCGCGGGCGTGGACGTGGGCCACGAAGAAGAGTTCGTCCTGACGGACGGTGCGCAGGGCGAAGTCGAAGATGGCGGAGCGGTCCGCCACCGGGCCCTCGAGTTCCTCTGGCTGGAGTTCGATCCCGGTCTCCTCGCGGGTTTCGCGGACAGCGCCGGCGCGGGGGTCTTCGCGGTGTTCCAGGCCACCGCCCACGGTGAACCACCAGGAGCGGTCCTCCTTGCCCCAGTCGTGGCCGCGGATGAGGAGGAGGTGGCCGTGCTCGTTGAAGAGGAGCACGCGGGCGCCGTTGCGGAAGAGCATCCCGTCCGGGCCGGGTTGCCAGTCGTCTCCGAACGCGGAATCAGGATCAACCATCGCCCCCGATTATGGCCCACCGCCCACGGGCCCCACACCCTGCGCACCCTCACGAAAATCTGGCGCACCCTCACGAAATT
>JAUNRP010000066.1:0-6110 GCA_030544165.1 bacterium | reverse complement strand
GGGACTGGGTGGGGTCAGACGATGGCCGGCGTGCCGTAGAGGGCTCCGCGCTGCACGGTGAGCTCCTGGAGCAGCCGGCTCTGGTCCGCGTGGTCCAGCGCCTGCACCCGGCCCGAGGCCGCGCGTTCCCGGTTGTAGGCGAGCCGCGTGGCGGTGCGCTGCATGTCCTTCATGAGGTCTGCGCGCCCGGACTTCCGCGCCCAGGCGATCGCGCGGCCGCGCTCCTGGAAGGAGCCGAGCATGTGCGCCTCGTGCTCCGTGAGCCACCCTGCCCGTGCGAACTCGGAGGCCCGCCGCTTGATCATGATGGACTCCTGGTGGCGCAGGTAGACCATGGAGCCCACGAGGATGACGAGCATCGGGATCTGGAGGGCCCAGTACACGAACGGCTGGGTGGCCATGGAGTTGTTGGAGTAGTTCCACAGCCCGTGCAGCAGCATGGCGAGCACGAGGCCGAGCGGGAAGAGCCAGGTCCAGGCCCACCTGCTGCGGTGGCGGGCGGCGATCCCGATCGTGATGCCCATCATGATCGTGAAGGAGACGTGGGCGAAGGGGCCCTGGATGGCGCGGACGAAGAACACCTCTCCCATGATGTCCCCGAACCGGAGGAAGTAGCTGATGTTCTCCGTGAACGCGAATCCGGCGGCGCTGAGGGCTGAGTAGACCATGCCGTCCACCACGCCGTCGATGGCGCGGGGGCGGAGCCACAGGATGAGGAGGAGCACGATCCCCTTGGTGGTCTCCTCGGTGATGGGAGCCACCACCGAGGCCAGGAGGGTCATGGCCGTACCCTCGCTCATCTGGGTGATGAAGATGTTGAGCATCATCGTGTTGAGCACCATGGCGAGGGTCCCGGAGACGCCCGCTCCCCAGAGGAAGGCGAGCAGCAGCATGCCCTTGGGTTCCGGCTCCCACCGGTCCACCCACAGCACCACGAGCACGAGTGCGATGAGGGGGATGAGCGCGAGTCCGGTGGCCACGGCGGTGGCTCCTGCCCCGTACATGGGGAGCAGGACCGTGATCCCCGCGATCACACCCAGGAGGCCGAGCGTGCCTCCCACGATCTCGAGGGCGAGCGTGGACCTGTGCCTGTCGGGGACCGGCGTCCACGTGGCATTCCGGTGGGCCGGCGGGAGGGGCGCAGACGTCATGAGGTGACCCTAGGGGGTGAGGGATGGAGCGGACAATATTCGTCAGGTGGCCCCGGACTCCCCATCAGGAGGAACCCTCCGGCAGCGCATCGTCCATATCGAACGTCACGGCCACCGGGGCACGTACCCCACTCAGGCGTCCGGGGAAGGAGTGGCGGACCTCCAGGGCCTGTGCCACACGGGAGTTGTGCAGCGTGCGCGCCACGCCCACGAGCCGCCAGCGGTCCATGAGGCGCTCTAAGTGGTGTGCCAGTCCGGGATCGGATGATCCCAGTTCGGCCAGTTGTGGCACGATCACCCGCAGGCCCCGGGTGAGTTCGGACTCCGCCAGCGCCCGCTCCCGCATCTCCGTGCGGTCCCACAGGTCCAGCCGATCCCGCCCCTCCGCCTCGCCGGTCCCGGCCTCCAGGGCCGGCTCGCCGAGGGCCTCGTCCTCGAGGCAGCGGCTGGCGATATCCCCCAGGATCACGGCGGTGGCCGGGTCCACGTGCGGACTGTGGGCGAGGTCGAGCGCCATCCGGGCCCGGGCGCGCAGCGAGCGGTCCAGCATGGCCCCGGTGCGGATCACCTCGGTGTTCAGGCCCTCCGAACGGGAACGCACCCGCATGCGCACCACCGCGAGCACCGCCACCAGGATCGCGAGGGCGAGCGCCACCCATCCCGGCCAGGTCATGAGCGTGACCTCCGCAGCCACGGCCCCATCGGCCACCGGAACCGGAGCGGGCGCTTGACCAGGTGGCGCGGCACCGCGATCTCCTCCCCGCCGATCACCAGCCGGTACACGTCGATGATCCGGGAGGCCACGGTGTCCCAGTCGAACCGGGAGGACCACGCCTCCACCACGCCGGCCTCCGGCACATCCCCCTCGATCACGCTCACCAGGACCTCTGCCAGCGAGCGCGAGTCCCCCACCCGGAACAGCCGGCCGGCCCTCCCCGAATCGGTCACGTCACGGAACGCCGGGATGTCCGATGCCACCACGGTGGCGCCCCCACCCATGGCCTCCACGAGCACGATCCCGAACGATTCCCCACCAGTCTGCGGGGCCACATAGATATCAGCGGAGGCGAACAGCGCCGCCTTGTCCGCCTCACTGACCTCGCCCAGGAACTGCACGCGATCCCCGTAGCGGGCCAACTCCCCCCGCAGCCCCGCGGCCTCTCCGCGCCCCGCGATCAGGAACCGCGCTTCGCCAACCGCCTCCAGCACGTGCCCCACGGCGCCGGCGAACACCGGCAGGCCCTTGCGCGGCTCGTCCAACCGCCCCAGGAACGCGATCGTGGGCGGTCCCCCACCCCGGGCTCCCACCCACTCGGCACGTGGCGGGACGCCCCTGAAGGTGGCCAGGCGGACCCCGTTGGGCACCACCACGGCGTCACCGCCCAGGTGGTCGGCCACCGTGCGCCGCGCGGCCTCCGAGACCGCGATCCGCGCATCGATCTTCTCCAGGGAGCGCTGGGCGGCGGGGGCCACGAAGCTCATGGTGCGGGAGCGGTCCTGGGAGGAGTGGAAGGTGGCCACGATCGGCACCTTGGACTGCCAGAGCGCCAGCAGGCTGAGCGAGGGGGCGAGCGGTTCGTGGATGTGCACCAGATCGAACCCACCCTCGCCCAGCCACCGCGAGACGTGCGCGGAGACCACGGGACCGAAGGAGAGACGGGCCACCGAGCCGTTGTACGGGATGGCGATCGAGCGCCCCGCCGGCACCACGAAGTCCGGCAGTCCCTCCGTCTCCTCGGCCGGTGCCAGCACCGAGACCTCGTGCCCGCGGGCCATCAGCTCCTCCGCGAGATCGCGGATGTGGACCTGCACTCCTCCGGGGGCATCGAACGAGTAGGGGCACACGATCCCAACCCTCACGCCTGCCTCCTCGCGAGCCGCTCCGGATCAAGGTCCGCCACGAACACCTTCTGCATCATGTGCCACGCCGTGGGGTACCGGTCCACGTAGGCGGAGAGCTCATCCACCCACGCCTGGGTCAGCGCGGCGATCCGCTCCGAGGGTGCCAACTCCGCGGCCTCCTCGGGCAGCGAGATCGGGCCGCTGAACTCGATCTCGATCCCCCACCGCTCCTTCCCGTCCCGCCCCTCGATCTGATCGGACCGGATCCCCACGAAGTACAGCGGGATCCGAGCGGCGAGCGCCACAGCGGCCGGTCCCGCCGCGAACAGCGCCGACTCCCCCGCGAGCTGCACCTCAACCCCCCGCGCCGTGAGGTCCCGGTCCGCCAGCAGGCACACCGCGCGCCGGTCCTTCACCGCCCGGCGCACCAGGTGCCGGAACACGTTCTGGCCCTTCTCCAGCCCGAGCACCTCCATCCCGAGCGACTCCCGGAAGCGCAGGAACTCCCGGAACAGGCTCTCCGGCTCCAGTTTCTCCGCCACGGTCAGCACGGTGGAGTGGTGGGCCGAGACCCATGCGCCCGCGATGTCCCAGTTGCCCGTGTGCCCCAGCGCGAGCACCACCGATCCCTCCCGCATCGCGCGAACGGCGTCCTCGCTGCCCACGGCGCGCACCCGGTCCAGCAACTGCTCGGGCGTGGAGAACTTGGGCAGCAGGAACGCCTCGGCGAAGTACCGTCCGTACTCCTCCATCCCCCGG
Organism: bacterium; assembly: GCA_030544165.1. Classification (GTDB taxonomy): domain Bacteria; phylum Actinomycetota; class Actinomycetes; order Actinomycetales; family Actinomycetaceae; genus JAAZBW01. The sequence continues at coordinate 2,358 of JAUNRP010000066.1, read as the reverse complement.
GTGGCCAGTGCGTCCAGTTCCGCTGGGCTTGCGTCTGGGCGGAACCGTGCCAGGTTGGCCCGGAGTTGGCTGAACCCTCCCCGACGACGACGCGCGGCCCGCGCGGTGGCCACCTGGCTCAGGCGGCGCACCAGTCCCTCCGGGAGCCTGGGCGCGAGCCACCAGGCCGCGTGGTAGAGCTTGCCGGCGTCAGGTGCCATTGCTTGCCTCCCGCTCCTCTCCCGCCACGGACTGCCGGTAGACGGTCACCATCCTCTGGATGACGGTGATGAGGGAGGCCACGGCCGCGTACCCCACCCCCACCACGAGGATCCAGGGCGATAGCCCGAGTCCCACGAGCAGGCAGGCCACGAGTGTCACGATCAACCGGTCCGCACGCTCGGCCAGGCCCACGGCCGCAGTGAACCCCACCGCCTCCGCACGTGCCCGCGCGTAGGAGACGATCAGCGCGAGGGGGATGAGCGCGAGGGCGAACCCGAACAGCCACGTTCCCGCCGGCGCCGGGACCGAGAGCGCGTAGATAGTGATCGCGGCAAAGATCGCCGCGTCCCCGAACCGGTCCATCGTGGAATCCAGGAACGCCCCCCACGTGGAAGACCGGCCCACCTGGCGAGCCATGAGGCCATCGATCGAGTCGGTCAGGAGCACCACTCCCAGCGCGAGTGAGCCCACCACGAGGTGGCCCCGGGCGAGCAGGCCGAAGGCGATCCCCACGGTGAGGAGGGTTCCCGCCACGGTGACCACGTCCGGGGAGACGCCCGCTCGCACGAGCGCGCGGGCGATCGGCCCGAACGCCATGGAACTGAAGGAGCGTCCGCGGCGGCCCAGGACCATCAGGCCTCCCAGGCCGCGGTGAGCAGCGAGTGGGTCTCCGCCAGCACCACGGGGAGTGCCTTCGTCTTCGCCACGATAGGGAAGAAGTTCGCGTCCCCGGTCCACCGGGGCACCACGTGCTGGTGGAGGTGGGCGGCGATCCCCGCCCCCGCCACCTCTCCCTGGTTCATCCCGAGGTTGAAGCCGTGGGGGTGGGAGGCGCGCCGCAACGCTTCCATCGCGGCCGCGGTCATCTTCCCCAGCTCATCCCGCTCCTCGTGGGTCAGATCCGTGTAGAGCGCCACGTGGCGGTAGGGCAGCACCATCAGGTGGCCCGGGTTGTAGGGGTAGAGGTTGAGGATGGCGAAGCACAGCTCGCCGCGGTGGACGATCAGGGCGTCCTTATCGCTCCGCGCCAGCGCCCGGCAGAAGGGGCAGCCCTCCTCGCCGTCGCCCTCGGCCTTGTTCTCCCCGCCCACGTACGCCCAGCGGTGGGGCGTCCACAGGCGCTGGAAGGCGTCCGGGGTGCCAGCGAAACCCTCGGGGTCCTCCGCCACCGGTAGCCCAGCGCCACCCCCGCCCTCCGGCGGAAGGTGGGCGCCGCCGTCGTCAATCATCGATCGTTCCGGCGGGAGCGGACGGCCTCGAGGATCTCGGCCACGGCCTCCTCCACCGGCACCCCGTTCTTCTGCTCGCCGCCTCGGTAGCGGAAGGAGACGGCGCCGGCCTCCTGGTCCTCGCCGCCCGCGATGAGCACGAACGGGATGCGCTCGGTGGCGGCCGTGCGGATCTTCTTGGGGAATCGGTCGGAGCTGGAATCGAGCTCGGCGCGGATCTCCTCCTTCTTCAGCCGCTCCACGATCGGGGCGAGGTAGTCCTCGAACACCTCGGCCACGGGGATGGCGCGCACCTGGATGGGGGCGAGCCAGGCCGGGAAGGCGCCGGCGTAGTGCTCGGTGAGCACGCCGAAGAACCGCTCGATCGAACCGAACAGCGCGCGGTGGATCATCACGGGGCGCTGGCGGGTGCCATCGGCCGCCTGGTACTCGAGGTCGAAGCGCTCGGGCAGGTTGAAGTCGAGCTGGATGGTGGACATCTGCCAGGTGCGGCCGATCGCGTCCTTGGCCTGCACGGAGATCTTCGGGCCGTAGAAGGCGGCGCCCCCCGGATCCGGGATCAGGTCCAAGCCGGAGGCGGTGGCCACCTCGCGGAGCACCTCGGTGGCCTCCTCCCACGCGGCGTCCTCCCCCACGAACTTCTCGGGGTTCTTGGTGGAGAGCTCCAGGTAGAAATCGTCCAGCCCGTAGTCCTTGAGCAGATCCAGCACGAAGGTGAGGAGCGAGGTGAGCTCGTCCCGCATCTGCTCGCGGGTGCAGTAGATGTGGGCGTCATCCTGTGTGAAGCCGCGGGCGCGGGTGAGGCCGTGCACCACGCCGGAGGGCTCGTTGCGGTAGACCGTGCCGAACTCGAACAGGCGCAGCGGGAGCTCGCGGTAGGAGCGGCCGCGCGAGCGGAAGATCAGGTTGTGCATGGGGCAGTTCATGG
>JAUNRP010000065.1:5986-9637 GCA_030544165.1 bacterium | reverse complement strand
CCCCGAGTTCCGTCGTCGGCGAACCCGTGACGTAAAGCCCAGACAACGGCGGGACTGATGGAGTGTGATAGACCTCATGAACTCAACGAAGAGCGGGGGCAATGCCCCGTACGAAGTACGTAACGTCGTCGTCGTCGGTCCCGGTGGGTCAGGGAAGACCACTGTCATCGAGACGCTGCTGAACACGGTGGGGGCAACCACGCGTGTGGGGCGGATCGAGGACGGGAACACCGTGATGGACTTCGAGGACGTGGAGAAGCGCCTGCAGTACTCCATCAACCTGGCCGTGGCATCGGTGGACGTGACCGACCACGCGCTGATCGGCGATTACAACAAGGTCCGCCTGAACCTGCTGGACTCCCCCGGAAACCCGGACTTCGTGGGCGAGCTTCGTGCGGGCCTGCGCGGCTGCGACGCCGCCCTGTTCGTCATCTCCGCCACCGACGGAATCGACGGCGCCACCCGCCGCGTCTGGAACGAGGCCTCCGATGTGGGCACGCCGCGCGCGATCGTGGTCACGGACGTGGATGAGGAGAACACCGACTTCGATTCCACGATGGCCGAGCTCAAGGAGGCCTTCGGCTCCGGCGTGCACGCCCTCTACCTTCCGCACAACGCCTCGGACCCGAACAACGCGGCGATCATCTCCGTGGTGCGCGGCAAGGTCATGCGCGGATTCGGCCCGAACGCCACGTTCGAGGACATCCCGGATGACCTGGCGGACCACGTGGAGGAGATCCGCGGCGCACTGATCGAGGACGTCATCACGGAGGCCGGCAACGAGGAGCTCATGGAGCGCTACCTCGAGGGGGAGTCGTTCCAGTACGACCAGCTCGCCGATGACCTCACCGCCGCCACCAACTCCGCCCGCTTCTTCCCGGTGCTGCCCATGGTGGCCACCACCGGGCTGGGCGTGAAGCAGCTCCTGCGCGTGATCTGCACCGGCTTCCCGAGCCCCGCCGAGCATGGGCTGCTGAAGGCCTACACGCCCGCGGGCGCCGAGCGCGAGGACATCACCCACTCGGCCGATGGCCCTCTGATCGCCCAGATCCTCAAGACCACCACGGACCCGGTCGTGGGCCGGATCTCGGTGGTGCGCATCTTCTCCGGCGTGCTGAAGGCGGACCAGGTGGTGCACATCTCCGGGCACGCGGCCAGCTTCGCGGGCCGCTCTGCGGACGACTCCTGGCACCAGGACCACGACGAAGAGGAGAAGATCGGCGCACTCGCGCGCCCGATCGGCAGCACCCAGACCCCGATCGATGAGGCCCGCGCCGGTGAGATCGTCACCGTGGCACGCCTCTCCAAGGCAGAGACCGGTGACACCATCTCCTCCCCGGACGATCCCGCCGTGGTGATGACCTGGGAGATGCCCAGCCCGCTCTACCCCACCGCCATCAAGGCCGTGAAGCAGGCGGACGAGGGCAAGCTCATGCAGGCCCTCCAGCGCCTCCAGGCCGAGGACCCCTCGGTGCGTGTGGAGGTCCACCCGACCACCGGCCAGCTCCTGCTGTGGACCATGGGCGAGCAGCACTTCACGGTCATGCAGGAGCGCCTGCGCAGCCGCGGGAACATCGAACTCGAGACCATGCCGGTGCAGGTTCCGCTCAAGGAGACCCTCGCGGGCAAGTCCGAGGTCACCGGCAAGCATGTCAAGCAGTCGGGCGGTCACGGCCAGTACGCGGTGGCCGAACTGCGGTTCGCCCCGCTGCCCCAGGGCTCCGGGTTCGAGTTCGTGGACGAGGTGGTGGGCGGCGCCGTGCCCAAGAACTACATCCCGTCCGTGGAGAAGGGCATCGTGAACCAGATGGCCAAGGGCATCTCCGGGTACCCGATGGTGGACATCCAGGCCACGCTCTACCACGGCAAGGCGCACTCGGTGGACTCCTCCGATGCCGCCTTCCAGCTCGCCGGCTCTCTCGGCCTGCAGGAGGCCGCGAAGAAGTCCGGGATCAACATCCTCGAGCCGATCGACTCCGTGGAGATCGTTGCCGACGACGAGTTCGTGGGCGCCGTCATGAGCGACCTCAGCAGCCGCCGCGGCCGCCTCAAGGGCTCCGAGCCCGCACGCGAGGGGCAGACAAAGATCACCGCGGACGTTCCGGCGTTCGAACTGATCCGCTACGCCACCACGCTGCGCTCCCTCACGCGCGGCACCGGCTACTTCACCCGCGAGTACATCGCCCACGAGGTGGCCCCAAGCCACCTCACGGACAAGCTGGTGGAAGGTGCGTAGGTAGTTTCCCTCCCGCCGCCGGTTCCCTTCCCCGGCGGCACAGCCCGGCCCCGCTGGTCAGCTCACCTGGCCGCGGGGCCGGGGTGCGTCTGGGCTCCGGCCCGGCGGTTGGCTCCCTCCTCCGGGGTAAAAACCTGCTCCATCACCACCCCCTGACCGTCTCACCGTCAGCCTGGCAACTACGGGACCTGTCCAAAATCAAGCGCGAGAATCCCGCGGTCCGCGGAATTGCAACGTCGTTTCAACGAGGCGCAGTTTCTGGCGCTTGATTTTGGACAGGTCGGGGCCGCGAGCGCATATTCTTCTCGCTGGGAGCGCGCCGCGGCCGCTCACCACTTGTTGCGGACGTCCTCCGCGAAGCCGAGCATCCGATCGATCTCGATCCGCTCTCCGCCCACGTCCACCCATCCGGAGTAGTGGCCGAACACCTGGTGCGCCTTCATGGCGATCACCCCGAGGTCCGTGATCGCATCGTGGTCCCAGAACGGCTCCAGTGTGACATCCACGGAGGGCGAATGGATGCGCCACGGCGCCAGCCAGTCGGAATCGTTGTACTCCCAGACGAGGTCCTCGTGCACCGGGAACAGGCGCCCATCCACCTGCACGGCGTTCTCGCGCGAGCCGGTGCCGTCCGTCCACTTGCCGCCGAACTGCAACCCCACCGCACGGCCATCCGCGATGCGGCCCACGCCGGCGCCCCAGTTCCACCACATCCTGTACGGCCAGCGCCCACGGCCGTGATCGAGCGTGGCCCAGGACTCGCCTTCGGGCAGCTCGTACCGCTCCCCGTCCAACTCGATCCACCCCCGCGCCGGCCGCGCCACGTCCTTGACCGTGTACTGGAACCGCGTCTCGCTCCAGGGCACCACCACGCCCAGCGCCTCGTGCCCCTCCGGTCTCTCCGCCACGACGTCGGCTCGCACCTTCCGCCATCCCCTCCCCGGCCGCGGGCTCAGGCGGGCGGTTGCATGGGCGCGCAGCCTGGTTCCTCCGCTCACCTCGTCGATCCGTGCGGAGATCCTGCCCGGGCCCGGGGGCAACAGGCGGCCGGTGAGCCCGGTGGACCCCCCGATGGCTGGGCCGTCGCCCAGGGAGGGAGGGAGCACGGCGCCGATTCCGAACGGGACGATCGCGGCGCCGTCGAACCGCTTGCCGGTGGGGATCTCGTAGGCCCACACCGAGTGGGAGGAGGCGTAGTCCACGTCCGAGATGGTGAGGGAGAGCAGGTGCGTGGGGGTGGTGATGAGCCAGTACTCCCAGCGCTTGTTGCGGCCCCATGCGGTGGGGGTGGTGCCGATGGCGGAGGTGTCGTGGAGGTGGGTGCGCGTGAAGCCGACGGCGTCCGGGTTGAGGTGGCCGTCCTCACGCGTGAGGGAGACGGGGGTGGTGATCTCGCGTTCGCCGGTGGACATGGG
>JAUNRP010000065.1:0-5886 GCA_030544165.1 bacterium | reverse complement strand
CGGGCCTCCGGCGGGGAGAGGACCTCGAAGCGTTCGAGGACCACGGGGGCGTCCTCGGTGAACTCGACCCCCTCGGCGGGGTGGTGGGTGAAGAAATCCCGGTGGACGCGGCGCCACTCCGTGATCGATGAGAGGCCCTCGAGGAGGGCGTGCTCCTCGTCGACCTCGTTGAACGGGACCGTGGTCACCGCGGTGGTGCGGATGAGGGCGCGGGGGTGGGAGGCGCCATCGAGGATGATGGCGAGCGCGCCCACGGCCGGGAGTTCCTCGCCGAGGGCCTCGTACTCGGCGAGGAGGCCGGCGGTGGCGGTCTTCTGGCCCTCGAGGACCTGCTCGGCCAGTCGGGTGGCCTGGCCGGGCTCGGCGCCGAACGCGAACGCCGGCGGAGGGACGGACTCCGAGATCGAGGGGCCGGCGATGCCTCGGATGGGGTTAAGGCCGCCGCGGATCTTGGCGTCCGCCCAGAAGTGATCGATCTCGGACTGGTTCATGCCCCCACCCTAATTCGTGAGGGTGCGCCAGAATTTCGTGAGGGTGCGCCAGAAATCCACAGGGCCGCCGCACCTCCTCCCCCGCGCGGCCGTGACCTGCGAGGACGATACTGCCCCTATGGGCACTCGGTGGGTTCGGGGCGTGGCGGTGGGACTGGCAGCCGCTGCGCTGGGAGCGTGCGGGCTGGCCATTCCCAGCGACCCGGACGGAACCCTGACCGCCCTGCTGGAACGCGGCACGCTGCGTGCCGGGGCCTCCCCCCGCACCCCGTGGGTGGAGGTGGCTGGGGAGAAGGAGGCGCCGCCGTCGGGGAGTGAGGTGGAGCTGGTAGAGGCGTTCGCGGACCACCTGGGGGTGGACGTGGCGTGGACGGTCAGCGGTGAATCGGAACTGGTGGAGATGCTGGACCTGGGCCAGATCGACGTCGTGGCGGGAGGGCTCACCGCCAACTCGCCGTACGCGGAGGCGGTGGCGCTGACCCGGCCGTATGCGGAGTCCACGACGCCGGAGGGCGAGGTGCGCGGGCACGTGCTCGCGGTGCCCGTGGGTGAGAACGCGATGCTCTCCACCCTGGAGCGGTTCCTGGACGATCGGGGGCAGCAGTGACGGCGCGGCTGGGTGGGACCGCCCTGCCGGGTAAGCGGGCCCGGGCGCTGGAGAGGGCGAAGCGGCTGGAGTGGATCTCGCTCGGGTACCTGGCCACGTGCGTGGTGATCGTGTACCTGGTGATGGGGAACTCGCAGGCGATGAAGGTGGCGTGGATCGAGGACCTCCTCTCCCTGATTCCGCCGATCGCGTTCCTGCTCGCCATTCGGCACGCGCGGAAGAAGGCGGACCGCATCCACCCGTACGGGCACCACCGGGCGGCGGCGTCGGGGCACCTGGCCTCCGCGGTGGCCCTGCTCGCGATGGGGGTGTTCCTGGTGCTGGACTCGGGGAGCGGGCTGCTGGCCGGGGAGCATCCCACGATCGGGACGATGAGGATCCTCGGGCACACGGTGTGGGCGGGGTGGCCGATGATCGCGGCGATGGTCTACACGGGGGTCGGCCCGGTGATCCTGGGGCGCTTGAAGCTTCCGCTGTCCGAGGCCCTGCATGACAAGGTGCTCTACGCGGACGCGGAGATGAACAAGGCGGACTGGCAGACGGCGGGCGCGGCGATCGTGGGGGTGCTGGGGATCGGGATCGGCCTGTGGTGGGCGGACTCCGCGGCGGCGCTCCTGATCGCGGTGAGCATCCTGAAGGACGGCGTCTCCGGGGTGAGGGCCGCGATCAGGGATCTCGCTGACACGCGCGTCCGGACCCACGATGACTCGGAGCCGCACCCGCTGATCGCGCAGGCGGAGGAGGTGCTCCGGGGGCAGACCTGGGTGGCCGAGGGCGCCGTGAGGATCCGGGACCTGGGGCACGTGTTCCACGCGGAGGCGTTCGTGGTGCCTCACCGGCCCCGGCGGGTGGACGTGGCCCTGCTCGAGGAGGCGCGGGAGGCCCTTGAAGGGCTGGATTGGAAGATGGCAGATGTGGTGGTGATCCCCGTTCGGGAGATTCCCCGGGCGCTGCGGGGGTAGCGTCCGCTAGTCGCGGCCCTGCGAGGGGGTGCCCTCCGGGACCTTCGAACGGGAGTTGTAGGTGCGCGCCGCAGCATCTCCGAGCGTGGCGAGGGTCCGCACCACCTCGGAGTCCAACTGCCGATCCGCCTCACGCCCGGAGATCGTCTCCGTGCTCACCCCGCCCGGTAGGGCCCTGTTCACGAGTCCCATGAGCCGTGTGGTCAGTCCCGGTGCCAGCCCGCGGAACCGGACCGCTGCCCACGCGAGGGGGGTGATGGACACGTACGGACGTCCCGCGAGGGTTGCGGTGACGAAACGGCGGGCGGCGCGCTCGGCGTCGGCGGAGAGGATGGGGAGTGAGGCGGCAGGCGCGAACCAGGCGTACTCGGCCCCGGGGTCCCCGCCGAACTGGGCGTGCTCGTGGCCGCCCGTGCGCATGAGGCCCGGCACGATCGTGGTGCACGTGACACCGGTTCCGGCGAGTGCGGCGGCCAGTCCGTCCGAGAATCCCACCGCGCCGAACTTCGCGGTGGCGTATGGGAGGAGGTGCGGGGGCGAGACCATGCCGCCAATGGATGTGACGATCCCGATGCGGCCGCGACCACGCCCGCGCATGTGCGGGAGCGCGGCGAGCGCGAGGTGGATGGGGGCGAGCGTCATGAGCTTGATGCACTCGCGGAACTGCTCGGTGGTGACCGACTCGAGCGGGGCCACCTGGATGATTCCGGCCACGGCGAACAGCACCTCGATGGGGCCGACCTCGGCCTCGGTCCAGGAGACCAGGCGCTGGAGGGCCGCCTCGTCCCGCGCGTCCACCGGGGCGCACACCACCCGAGCCCGGCTGTGCGGGCCGCGGTCGCGATCGCGCTGTGCCATGAGTTTCTCCCGTGCGACCTCCAGCTCCTCGGCATCCCGCGCGGCGATCACCACCACGGCACCCCTGCGAACAAGGTCCTGCGCGATTGCGAAGCCGAGTCCGCGCGATCCGCCCACCACCAGTGCGACCCGCGGCCCGCTGCCCTGTCTCATCTCCTGGTTCATCGTTCCACGGTAGGGCAGGGCCATGACCTGCGCATTCCCCCGCGGAGGGGAGGCGGTTGCTCGCCGGGAGTCGTACGTTGGAAGCTGCGGCCTATCGAAGCGAGGAGAACGCATGCGCGCACTGACCTGGCAGGGCATCCGGAATGTGGCGGTGAGGGACGTGCAGGATCCCGTGATCGAACAGCCCACGGACGCGATCATCCGCGTCACCTCCACCGCGATCTGCGGCTCGGACCTCCACCTGTACAACGTGCTCGCCCCGTACCTCCAGCCCGGTGACGTCCTGGGGCACGAATTCATGGGAATCGTTGAGGAGGTGGGTTCGGGCGCCGCGGCTCGGCTGAAGGTGGGCGATCGGGTGGTGGTCCCGTTCGGCATCGCGTGTGGACAGTGCTGGATGTGCGAGCGGGAGCTGTACGCCCAGTGCGAGACCACGCAGAACACGGACCAGGGCACCGGAGCCCGCCTGTTCGGCTACACGAGCCTCTACGGCGCGGTCCCCGGTGGGCAGGCGGAGTTCGTCCGCGTTCCCCACGCCGACTTCGGTCCGGTGGTCCTTCCGGAGGGTGGCAGCGACGATCGCTTCCTCTACCTCTCCGACATCCTGCCCACGGCGTGGCAGGGCGTGGCCTGGGCCGATGTGCCGCCGGGCGGGTCACTTGCGGTGCTCGGGCTGGGGCCGGTGGGCCAGCTCGCAGTGCGCGCCGGTCTGTACCGCGGCGCGGGTGAGGTGATCGCGGTGGACCTGGTGGACGAACGGCTGGCCCGGGCGCGCGAGATGGGCGCCCGCGTGATCGATCTCAGGGAGGTCGACGACGTGGGGCAGGCGATCCGGGACCTCACCTCGGGCCGGGGTGCGGACTCGGTGGTGGACGCCGTGGGCATGGAGGCGCACGGGAATCCGGTGGCGAAGCGCGTCATCTCTGCTGCGAGCCGGCTGCCCAAACCACTCGGGCGGGCGGCGGTGGAGCACGCGGGGATCGACCGGCTCGACGCCCTCCACACCGCGATCGATGCGGTACGGCGGGGCGGGACGGTCTCCGTGGTGGGCGTCTACGGCGGCGCGATCGACCCGATGCCCCTCATGGAAATCTTCGACAAGGGGATCACCATGCGATTCGGCCAGTGCCACGTGCGCCGGTGGACGGATGAGCTGCTCGAGATCGTCTCCCGGGACGAGGATGTGTTCGGGCTCGAATCGCTTGCCACCCACCACGTTCCCCTCGAGCAGGCGCCGGAGATGTACGAGCTGTTCGCCACAAAGGAGGACGGCTGCCAGAAGGTGGTGCTCCACCCCTGAGTGACCCTCGCGAGAGGATGGGGGCATGACGCACGCACGCAAGGTGATCCTGGACTGCGATCCCGGGCACGATGACGCCCTCGCCATCCTGCTGGCCGCCGGCAACCCCGCGATCGATCTGCTGGCCATCACCACGGTGGGCGGGAACCAGACGGCCGCGAAGGTGGCGCGCAATGCCCTGGCCGTCAGCGGGATCGCGGGGCTCTCGGTGCCCGTATCCGCCGGCTGCCAGCGGCCCATGATCCGGGAGCTCTCCGTTGCCCCGGAGATCCACGGCGACACCGGGCTGGACGGCCCGCCCCTGCCCGAACCGCGCGGGGAGTTGGATCCCCGGCACTCGGTGGACCTCCTCATCGAGACCGTGATGGCGCATGAGCCCGGCGAGGTGGCGATCGTGGCCACCGGGCCACTGTCCAACCTGGCCCTCGCGGTCCGCAAGGAGCCGCGCCTCACCGAGTGGGTCTCCGAGGTGGTCCTCATGGGCGGCTCCTACAGCCGCGGCAACTGGACGCCGGCCGCCGAGTTCAACATCTGGGTGGACGCCGAGGCCGCGGAGATGGTCTTCTCCGCGGGATGGCAGAAGCTCACGGAGGTGGGCCTCGATGTCACCCACCAGGCGCTCGCCACCCCCGAGGTCCGCGAGCGCATTCGCGGGATCGGCTCGGAGCTCAGCCGCTACGTGGACGAGCTGCTGGACTATTTCACCCTCTCCAACGCGGATCACCAGGGGTTCGAGTTCCCGCCCGTGCACGATCCGGTGTGCGTGGCCGCCCTGATCGATCCGTCGGTGATCGGCACCCGTGAGGCGTTCGTGGGCGTGGAGACCCGGGGGCGGTGGACGTACGGGATGACCGTCACGGACTTTGATGGCCAGCTCGGCGAAGCCCCGAACGCCCAGGTGGCCGTGAGCCTGGACCATGGGCGGTTCTGGGACCTCGTGATCGAGGGGATCGCCGCGCTTCCGCGCTGAGTGGCGCGCTCGCGTTCAGCCCGTACCCGCGCTGGGTGGCGGCGGCCCCGCCGCAGGAGCACACTGATCGGCATGGCAACCTCGAAGTCCTCCCCGAAGTCCTCCTCGTCCGACTCCGGCGCAGGATTCTCTGACAAGGAGAAGGCCGCGATGAAGCAGCGCGCCGCCGAACTCAAGGAGGAGAAGGCCAAGAAGTCCGGCCGCTCCAAGAAGGACCCGCTCCAGGACTGCCTGGACGCGATCGCCGCGATGGAACCGGAGGACCGCGCGATCGCCGAACGCCTCCACGAGGTCATCACCACGGCCGCCCCGGACCTCGCACCCAAGACCTGGTACGGCTTCCCCTCCTACGCGAAGGACGGGAAGGTGCTGGTCTTCTTCCAGCCCGCCCACAAGTTCGATACCCGCTACGGCACCCAGTTTACCCCCATCGACAACGGTTCCATTTATTACACGCCCAATGCGGACTCCGTCCTGGCTGCCCAGCTGGCGCTGGACGCCGCCGACGCGGCCGGGGAGAGCCTGTATTTCAT
>JAUNRP010000064.1 GCA_030544165.1 bacterium | reverse complement strand
GGGATGTTCAGGCCCGCGATGTCCTCATCCGAGATGCCATCTAGGTGCTTGACGATCGCGCGCAGCGAGTTGCCGTGGGCGGCAACGAGCACGGTCTTGCCCGCCTTCAGGTCCGGGACGATCTCATCCTCCCAGTAGGGCAGCGCGCGCTCGAGGACGTCCTTGAGGCACTCGGAGAGCGGGATCGGCTCGCCGGCGTACCGCTCCTCGGCGTCCTGGGAGAATTCGGAACCCTCCTCGATCGCCGGCGGCGGGGTGTCGTACGAGCGGCGCCAGAGCATGAACTGCTCCTCGCCGTACTTGTCCCGGATCTCCTTCTTGTCCATCCCCTGGAGCGCACCGTAGTGGCGCTCGTTGAGGCGCCAGTGGCGCTTCACGGGGATCCAGTGCAGATCGGCCGCATCGAGTGCGAGGTTGGCGGTCATGATCGCGCGGCGCAACAGGGAGGTGTGCAGCACGTCCGGGCTGATGCCGGCGTCCACCAGGAGCTTCCCGCCCCGCTTGGCCTCATTCCACCCCTTCTCGGAGAGGGGGACGTCCACCCAGCCGGTGAAGAGGTTCTTTGCGTTCCATTCGCTCTCTCCGTGGCGGAGAAGTACCAGTTTGTAGGTCATGGTTCCATCCTGCCGCACGTGCCGCGGCGCTGTCAGGGACTATTGGTCAGTTGGACGCGGCCGCGAATCGCTCGCGCAGTTCCGCCGGGATCCGGCCGCGTTCAGAGACCTCGATCCCCTGCTCCCGCGCCCATGCGCGGATACGTGACGCCTCGGAATCGCCCCCGGCCTTCCGCCCTCCGCGTGAGGACTCCCGTGTGGTGCGGCGCCCTCCAGCACGGCGTGCCTGGGAGACCCAGGGATCGAATGCGGAACGCAATTCGGAGGCGTGCTCCTCATTGACGTCGATTTCGTACTGGATTCCGTCAAGGGCGAAGGTCACGGTCTCCACCGCCTCGCTGCCATCAATGTCATCCACGAGTTGAACGAGTACCTTCTTTGCCATTTCCATTACCTCCGGTGGTGATTCCAGAAATTGTCGTCTCTGCAAGACTACTCGCACCACCTTCTGGTAACAATCTGAACGCCTGAGTTATTCAGCTGTTCAATTTTCCTTCTGTTGTCTGGTTCTCCAAACGATTGATTGCGGCGCGCTCATTTCGATCTGCGCGGAAGATTGCCCGGATTACAGCAAAGAAGGCCACCGCCACCACCACCATTGGGGTGAGAGCCTGGATAACGTCCATGGGCAATTCCTCTCTTTATGGGGCATGAGCGGGCGGTGCGCATGTGCCCCGTCCGGGGTCCTGACTCAAGGGTACTCGGGCCACCGCCCCCGCGGAGCGCGGCCGGAAACAGGGGAGACGCCCCGTTGGTGGAACGGGGCGCCTCCGGAGCCGCCTTGGGGAATCGAACCCCAGACCTATTCATTACGAGTGAATCGCTCTACCGACTGAGCTAAGGCGGCGTGCTCCCCGCGAGTGTACAAGGACCGCGCGGCGGGCCACAAACCAGAGATTCGTGGGATTCAGCACGTGGCGCCGGCTGGCGGCAGCGTCCCCTCGAGGAGGAAGTTGTTCACGTAGCCGTCCACGCACATGTTCCCCTGGCCGAACGCGGTGTGCCCATCACCCTCGTAGGTGACGAGGTGGCCGTTCTCGAGCTGGTCTGCCAGGGATACGGCCCACTCGTAGGGGGTGGCCGGGTCCCGCGTGGTGCCGATCACGAGGATCGGGTCGCTCCCGGAGGCAGCGATCGGCTCGCGGGTGCGGGTGGACGCGTGCGGCCAGTTGGAGCAGGTGACCTCCGAATACGCGATCGAATCCCCGAATACGGGGTAGTTCTCCGCCATCTGCGCTGCGTGGGCCCTCCAGTCCTCAATAGTCCCCTCCACCGGATAGTCGAGGCAGTTGATGGCCATGAATGCCTCGGAAGAGTTTCCGTCAAAGGTTCCATCGGGATTTCGTGAATTACCGGTGTCCGCCATCTCCAGCAGACCACTTCCGTCCCCCTGATTGATGGCCAGATCGAGGGAGACGTTGAGGGAGGGCCAGTAGAACACGGAATAGAGCGAGGTGATTACCCCGGAATAGGCGTAACTCGCGGTGAGGGGCCGCGCGGAATCGGAGGTGGGAAGTGGGGTTGCATATGCCACCTCGAACAACTGCTGGATCTTGGCCAGGCCATCCTCGGCAGTGCCCTGGTGGAAACAGTCAGGGCCGGCCAGGCAGTCATCCATGAATGCGCGCACGGCGCGGTCGAATCCCATCGCCTGCCCCATTGCCAGCTCGGACATCGAGATGGAGGGGTCCACGGCGGCATCGAGCACGAATCGGCCCACCCGATCGGCGAACAGGTCCGCGTACACGGCGCCAAGGAAGGTGCCGTAGGAGAAGCCCACGTAGTCGAGCTGCTCGGTTCTCGCCACCACCGCGCGGAGGATGTCCAGGTCCCGGGCGGCCGAGTCCGTGTCCACGAATCCGAGGAGGGCACCGGTGTTGTCCTCACACTTCTGGGCGTATTCGCGCAGGTCGTCCACGTAGGCCTGCATTCCCTCATCGGTGTCGATCTCGATGTCACGCGCCTGGCGGGCGTCCAGCTCGGCATCGGAGATGCACTCCACGGCGGAGGACCCCTGCACCCCGCGTGGATCGAATCCCGCGAGGTTGAACTCATCGGCAACCCCGAGGAACATGAAGGGCGCCCACTGCAGCATGTCGGTGCCGGAGCCGCCGGGCCCTCCCGGATTCAGGAAGATCGTGGGCTTGTCCGCACCGGCAGCGATGTTGTGGTTCACCGAGATGGTGATGGTCTCCCCGTCCGGGTTGGCGTAGTCCATCGGCACGGTGATGTCCGCGCACTGTGCCGCCGAGAGGTCGGGGCAGGCAGCCCAGGTGACATCCTGCGAGTAGTAGGCCGCGAGGGCGGGATCTGTACCCGCCGCGGGATCGAAATCGGGATTGACCTGCGAGGAGGGTCCCGATGGGTCTGCCGACTCGGTGGTGCCGTCCGGACCGGAGGGGCTCGATGGGTCCGTGGGAGCGGTAGTGCCGGACGAATCGGGCCGCGGGTCACGGACCTTGGTATCGCCCGCGCAGCCCGCAAGGGCGAGGCTCGTGGCGGTGAGGGCAGCAAGGAGGGCGGCGCGCGAGTGGGTCACACCCAAGAGCGTAACCCGGGTGGTGGCCGGCCCGTGTCCGCCGGGGCGGCGAACTGGCCGTCTCCGTGTCCGCCCCAGGGACTGCGCATCGTCCGCCCCGAGTCAGTGCTACCCCTGGGGGCGGAGTGCCACCAGCATCGCCTCCACGGCGAGGAGGGGTGCCACGTTCCCCTCGAGCCTCTCCCGGGCCTCTCCGATCGCATCCATCCTGCGCATCGTCTGCTCCGGCGTGGAGTCCTTGGCAACCGCCCTGACCTCCTCCGTGAGGTCCGAGTTCACCAGCGGCACCTCGGCACCCACCTGGACGGCCACCACGTCCCGGTAGAACGAGAGCAGGTCGGTCATTGCCCGGTCCAGCGCATCGCGCTGCACCCGGGTGGAGCGCTTCTTCTGGTTCTCCTCGAGCTGGCGGACCTGGGCGCGCAGGGCGGGCGGGATCGCCGCACCCTCGGCCACGCCCAGGGTGCGCAGCAGTTCTGCGCGCTCCTCCTGATCGCGTTCGGTGCCCACGGCCTTCGCGTCTGCGGTGGCCTCCTCCACCACGATCGCCGCCTCGAGGATCGCATCGCCCACGCCGCGGATCCGGCTCGGCAGCGTGAGGAGGCGGTGGCGGCGCCTCCGCGCCTCCTCGTTGGTGGCGAGCCGGCGCGCGATCCCCACGTGTGACTGGGCGGCCCGCGCGGCCGCGATGGCCACCTCGGGATCCACCCCGTTCCGCTCCACCAGGAGATCGGCCACCGCCTGGGGATCGGGGATCCGCAGCCCCACGTGGCGGCAGCGGGACCGGATGGTCACGATCACGTCATCCGGTGAGGGGGCGCACAGCAGCCAGACCGTGCGCTCCGCTGGTTCCTCGATGGACTTCAGGAGCACGTTGGAGGTCCGCTCCACCATACGGTCCGCATCCTCCACCACGATGATCCGCCAGCGGCCCTGCGATGCCGAGCGCGCCGCGGTGGCCACGAGCTCCCGGACCTCGGCGATGTTGATGACCACGCGGTCCGTGGTCACGAACGTCACGTCCGGATGGGTGCCGGCCAAGACCGTCCTGCAGCCCTTGCACACTCCACAGCCGCCCGGAGACTCCTCGCACTGCAGCGCCGCGGCGAATGCCCGCGCGGCCACCGATCTCCCGGAGCCGGGTGGCCCGGTGATGAGCCAGGCGTGCGTCATGGCACGGGGATCGGCCACCGCGTTCCGCAACGTGTCCACCACGGCGCCTTGGCCGATCACGGCGTCCCAGACGCTCACGCGTCCGCCCCCGCATTCCCGCCCTCCAGCAACTGGGCCACCCTCTCCGTGATCAGGCCGTGAACTGCCCCGGGCTCCTGGTCCGCGTCCACCACGAGGTAGCGCGCGGGCTCGGCCCCAGCGAGTTCGAGGAACGCCTCCCGCACATCCGAGTGGAACCGGAGGGATTCACGTTCGAGCCGATCCGGCGCCTCGCCCGCACGGCGTTCGGCCGCCACCACGGGATCGAGATCGAGCACCACCGTCAGGTCCGGCAGGAGGCCGTAGGTGCCCCAGAGCGAAAGCTCCCGAACCTCATCCCGCCCCAGCGAACGCGCCGAACCCTGGTAGGCCACCGAGGAGTCCAGGTAGCGGTCCGTGACCACCACCGCCCCGCGCTCGATGGCCGGACGCACGAGCGAGGCCACGTGGTGGGAGCGATCCGTGGCGAACAGGAGGGCTTCCGTCCGCGGATCCACATCGCCGCCGTGGAGGAGCGCCTCGCGCAGCAAAAGCCCCAGCTCGGTCCCGCCAGGCTCCCGGGTGAGGACCGCCTCCAGGCCGCGCGCCTCGAGCCACTCACCCAGCAGGGCTCGCTGGGTGGACTTTCCGGTGCCGTCCCCGCCCTCGAGGGCGATGAACAGCCCGCGGGGCCGAGAGGATTGGGTCACAGGCCCCACGTTACCGCCGCGCGCCCCCACGGATCCCCGCTCTCCCCAGCACGCTCAACCCTCGCCGGGGAACCGCACCCCCAG
This sequence comes from bacterium, assembly GCA_030544165.1. Taxonomy (GTDB): domain Bacteria; phylum Actinomycetota; class Actinomycetes; order Actinomycetales; family Actinomycetaceae; genus JAAZBW01. Next base: position 4,786 of record JAUNRP010000064.1, on the reverse strand, counting down.
CGAGGCCCGAACCGCATCCATGATCTCCATGATCGCCACCGTCTCATCGAGCGGCAGCACCGGGGACTCCGTCAGGCCCTCGGCCACACAGCGCGCCGCCTCGGCCACCTGGAACTCGAATCCGCCGTCGTCGGGAACTCCGGACCAGCGGACGGGAGCCTCCCACCCGCGCCGCAGCACCTCGAGCCCGCCCGGTCCGTAGAAGGGCGTGTCCAGCGCGATCCAGCCGTCTGTACCCCCCACGAAGGCGCGGGTGGGGGTGGGGGCGAGCATCGTCGTCGTCGCAACGCCGGAGGCGCCGGGGTAGGTGAGGTGGGTGACGGAGCTGACGTCCACGCCCGTCTCCCACAGGTGGCCGAACGCGTCCACGGCGTCCGGGCGGCCGAGCAGGCCCACGATGAAGGAGATCGGGTACACCCCCAGGTCCAGTAGCGCGCCACCCGCGAGTTCCGGCCGCACGAGGCGCGGGATGTGGGTGAGGGGCTGGCCGTGGTCGGCCACGATCTGGACCACGTCCCCGACCAGGCCGCTTCGCACCAGGTGGCGGGCCACCACGTGGCGCGGGAGGAACCGCGTCCACATCGCCTCCATGCAGAAGACGCCCGCCTCCCGCGCGGCCGCCACCACCTCGCGGGCCTCGGCCGCGTTGCGCGTGAACGCCTTCTCCACCAGCACGTGCTTGCCGGCCGCGATCGCGAGGAGGGCCGCGTCCCGGTGCGCCGAGTGCGGGGTGGCAACGTAGACCGCGTCCACGTCCTCCCGCTCGGCAAGCGTCCCGTACCCCTCGACGGCGGCGGGTATCCCGTGCTCGTGGGCGAACCTTTCCGCCCGCTCCCGTTCCCTGGAGGCGACGGCGGTCACCCGGCATGCCGTTGCGCTCGCCACGTTCCGGGCGAACTTGTGGGCGATCCCTCCGGGTCCGATGATGCCCCAGCGCAGGGGTGGGCACTCGCGGGGGTCCGGGGTGGTGAGGGGTGGGACGAGTTCGGCGAGTTCGGGCGGGAGGTTGAGGTCGAGGGGTGGCATAGTGCGAGGTCGCCCGCCCCTAGACGGGCTTCTCGTTCGTCCGCGGATCGAGGCGGTCCCGCCGCATCTGGAGCACGAAGCCGCGCTCCTTGCCCTGGAGCGTGGCCACCAGGTGGATGGTCTCGCCCGGTGCCACCTCGATGGACGTGGTGGTGCGGCCGCCGGTGGACTCGCGGCGCTTGAAGTAGACGGTGACCTGCTGCGGGCCGGGGCGCATCACGAACCGGTGCGTGGTCAGCCAGGTGAACTCGTGGACGATCCCATTGATCTCCACCACCGGCTTGGCGAACAGCACCTTGGTGCGCTGGATGAGGCCCGCCGCGCGGGCGGTGATGGAGAGCGAGGCTGCAACGGTCACGGTTCGATCATCCCATCCGGCGCGCGACCACGCCTGCTAAATGCGGGTGGCCTGCTACTTCTTGGCGGCGGGCTTCTTCGCGGCTGGCTTGCGTGCCGCCGTCTTCTTCGCCGCCGTCTTCCGCGCGGGCCGCTTGGCCGGGCCCTTCGCGCGCTTCTCCGCCAGGAGGTCGTAGGCCCGCTCGGGAGTGATGTCCTCGAGCGTGTCCGGGGACTTGATCGTCACGTTCGTGGTGCCGTCCGAGACGTAGGGGCCGAACCGCCCGTCCCGCGCGGTCACCTTCCCGCCGCTCGCTGGGTCCACTCCGAGATCCCGCGCATTCGAGGCCGCCCGGCCCGCCCCGCGCCGCTGCTTCGGAGCGGCGAACAGCGCCTCCGCCTCCTCGAGCGTCACGGTGAAGAGCTGCTCCTCGGTCTCGAGCGAGCGCGAGTCCGTGCCCTTCTTCAGGTATGGCCCGTAGCGGCCGTTCTGCGCGGTGATCTCGGTGCCCTCGGCATCCTTGCCCACCACGCGCGGCAGCGAGAGGAGGCGCAGCGCGTCCTCCAGGCTGATCGTCTCGATCTGCATGTCCTTGAACAACGACGCCGTGCGCGCCTTGGCCTTCTTCGGCGCATCCTCCTCGAGCACCTCCGTCACGTACGGCCCGAACCGGCCGTTGCGCGCCAGGATGGTTCGGCCGGTGTCCGGGTCGCTGCCGAGCTCACGCCCCTCGTCCGAGCGCTGCTCCAGGAGTTCGTGCGCCTTGGCGAGATCGAGCTCGTCCGGGGCCATGTCGTCGGGCAGGGAGGCCCGCTTCGGGTCCCCGCCCTCCACGGCCTGCTCCAGGTAGGGGCCGTAGCGGCCCACGCGCAGCGTGATCCCATCGCCCAGGTCCCGCGAGTTCACGGCCCGGGCATCGATGTCCCCGAGCCCTTCCACGAGTCCGCGGAGCCCCTCGGAATCCCCCTCGCCGAGGTAGAAGGCGCGCAGCCAGTCCACGCGATCGCGCTTGCCGCGGGCGATCTCGTCCAGCTCCTGCTCCATCTCCGCCGTGAAGTCGTAGTCCACGAGCCGGGTGAGGTTCTCCTCCAGCAGGTTCGTGACCGAGAACGCCAGCCAGCTCGGCACGAGCGCCTGGCCCTTCTTGGAGACGTAGTCCCGCGCCATGATCGTGGCGATCGTGGCGGCGTACGTGGACGGCCGGCCGATCCCGCGCTCCTCCAGCGCCTTGACCAGCGAGGCCTCCGTGTACCGCGGCGGGGGAGTGGTGTCGTGCCCGGCGGGAGTCACCGTCACCGGGTCCAGGGCGTCCCCGGACTCCATCGCGGGCAGGCGGCTCTCCTTCTCGTCCTTGCCGCCCTCCTCGTGGCGGGTCTGGTCCCGGCCCTCCTCGTAGGCGGCCAGGAAGCCGCGGTGGGTGATGACCGTGCCGGAGGCGGTGAACTCGAGCTCGTGGGTTCCGGCCTCCAGCAGCGTGGCGCCATCCGATCCCGCGAGCACCACCTCGGAATCGATCCGCACCGTGGCCGTGTGGCCGGTGGCGTCCGTCATCTGCGAGGCGATCGTGCGCTTCCAGATCAGGTCGTACAGCTTGGCCTGGGCGCCCGTCAGCCCCGCCTCGGACGGCCGGCGGAACGATTCGCCCGCGGGCCGGATCGCCTCGTGCGCCTCCTGGGCGCCCTTCGAGACCTTCCCGTACGTGCGCGGCTTCTCCGGCACCGACGACGACCCGTACAGATCCGCCGCCTGCGTCCGCGCCGCCGCGATCGCCTGTCCGGAGAGCGCAGTGGAGTCCGTTCGCATGTACGTGATGTACCCGTTCTCGTACAGCGACTGCGCCACCCGCATCGTCTCCTGCACGCTCATGCGGAGCTTGCGGGAGGCCTCCTGCTGGAGCGTGGAGGTGGTGAACGGAGCAGCGGGCCGGCGGGTGTACGGCTTCGTCTCCACGGACCGGACCGCACCCGCGATCACACCCCGGGCGAGCGCCGTCGCCGTGCCCTCGTCCAGGGCGAGCACGCGCTGGGAGGTGAGGGCGCCGTCGTCGCCGAAATCGCGACCAGAAGCGATCCGGGCGCCGTCCACGGAGGCGAGCCGGGCGTCGAACTGGTCGGAGCCCTTCGCGAAGGTGGCGGTGACGTCCCAGTAGTTGGCGGAGCGGAAGGCGATGCGCTCGCGCTCGCGCTCCACCACGAGGCGCGTGGCCACGGACTGCACGCGGCCGGCGGAGAGGCCGGGGCCGATCTTGCGCCACAGGAGGGGGGAGACCTCGTAGCCCACGAGGCGGTCGAGGATGCGGCGCGTCTCCTGCGCGTCCACGAGGTCCGTGTCCAGCTCGCGCGTGTTGCTCACCGCGTTCTCGATCGCCTCACGCGTGATCTCGTGGAACACCATCCGCTTGACGGGAACCTTCGGCTTGAGGACCTGCAGGAGGTGCCACGCGATGGCCTCGCCCTCGCGGTCCTCATCCGTTGCGAGGTAGAGCTCATCCGCGTCCTTCAGGAGCCGCTTGAGCTCGGTGACCCGCTTCTTCTTGTCCGGGTAGACCACGTAGTACGGATCGAAATCGGACTCGATGTTGACCGCGAACTTGCCGTACGGGCCCTTCTTCATGTCCGCGGGCAGGTCAGAGGGCTGCGGGAGGTCGCGGATGTGCCCGATCGACGCCTCGATGGCGTAATCGGGACCGAGGAATGCCGCGAGCGAGCGCGCCTTTGCCGGCGACTCGACGATGACCAACTTGCGTGCCACAGCTACCTGTTTCTGTCTGGGTGGGGGCTCACCGCGTACTACCCGGGTGCGGGAGGGGATTCCCGCACACTCTAAACCCACGGGTTCGCCCGGTGTCCAGTGGGCCCGGCTTCCGTAGGCTGGGGGCATGATCCACCCGCGCGTCGGAATCGGCACCGACACCCATGCCTTCTCCTCCGACGACGACGCCCCCGGCCGCGTCCTCTGGCTCGCCGGGCTCGAGTGGCCGGGAGAGGCTGCGCTGGCCGGCCACTCCGATGGGGATGTGGTGGCGCACGCCTGCGTGGACGCGCTGCTGTCTGCCGCTGGTCTGGGCGATATCGGGGGTTTGTTCGGGACGGACCGGCCGGAGTTTGCCGGGGCCTCGGGGGTCACGTTCCTGCGAGAGGCGGCACGTCAGGTGCGGGAGGCCGGGTTCGAGATCGGGAACGTGGCGGTGCAGTTAATTGGTTCGCGGCCGCGGGTCGGTGCGCGGCGTTCTGAGGCTGAGGGGGTTCTGACCGAGGCGGTGGGGGCGCCGGTGAGCTTCTCGGCCACCACCACGGACGGGCTGGGGTTCACTGGCCGAGGTGAGGGTCTGGCGGCGGTAGCCACCGCCCTAGTCTGGTAACGGTCCGCCAACCCCTCACTTCCAAAATCCGTGATGGTGCGCCAGATTTCCCCCTCCCCTCC
>JAUNRP010000063.1:848-9960 GCA_030544165.1 bacterium | reverse complement strand
GGTGGAGCGTAGGGGACTCGAACCCCTAACCCCCTGCTTGCAAAGCAGGTGCGCTACCAATTGCGCCAACGCCCCGGATGATCGGCCGCGGCCCGGTGGGGCCAGAACCGATCGGGACAGCACTGGCCTTGTGGGCCAATCGCCACCCCACCCAAACGCCGGTGGGTTAACCAGCGCTCGGTGTGTAGGGGAGCTCCTCCGCGGGGTCCTGCCCGAAGCTGTCCGTGACCTCTGCCCAGATGGCGCGCTCCTCGCGCTCCTGCTGGACCTTGGTCCACACGACCCAACTGGCGCCGGCGGCGAGGGCCGCCAGAAGAATCCTCTTCATGGTTGTCCTCCTCGATGCTCCTGTGGGCCTACCGCGACTTGAACGCGGGACCTCTTCCTTATCAGGGAAGCGCTCTAACCGACTGAGCTATAGGCCCTTGGCTGCGAACCCTCGTGCGAGGGCGCCAGATGAGAATATCCCACGCGTGCCTACCGCCCAAACCTCACGCATGGCGATATTGGTCACGCGGGGCGGGAATCCGCCGGAAACCCTAGTCGTCCGTCAGGGTCAGGTGGATGCCGCCCACAAGCGCCGCCACGATGTTGTACAGGAACGCACCCAGCGTGGCGAGCGCAGTCAACAGCACCACGTTCGCCACGGACACGATCGTGGACATGGACATCACCCGATCGAACTTGGCGAACTCCATCAGCCCGAGGAGCTGCTGGTTGCCGATCTCCAGGAGCAGCGTGTTGATCCGATCGAACACCGCCATCGAATCCAGCACCTGCCACACGATCGCGGTCGCCACCACGCTCATGATCCCGAACGCCACCGCGAGCAGGAAGCCCAGCTTCATCACGCTCCACGGCGCGATCCGCGCCACGGACAGCCGCACGCGCCGCGGTCCCGCCAGCCGCACCGGCGCGGGGGCCACGGGCTCCGGCGGGCGCTCCACCAGCCGCGGCCGATCACTCGACGACGACGTGCCCCGGCTTCCGTACGCACCCGTCGAGACCCGCTGGGGTCCACTTCCGACCGGGGAGGAACCTCCCGAGCGCGGAGGCGGCGGGGGCGCCGGGGCGCGCTGCTCGTCCGTGGTGCTCATCGGGTGCCTCCATCGTCCTGGCCGTCAGTCTCGGCGGTCACATCTGCCCCGGGAGCCACCTCTGGCTCACCGGATGCCCCAACGGTACCGCCGTCGGGCGCTTCTGCATCGGAGGTGTGCTCGGATTCACCGTTCCCGTTGGTCTCCACGTTCTTGGCGATCGCGATGATGCGGTCCCCATCATCCGGCTTCGCGAACGTGACGCCCTGAGTGTTGCGCCCGGTGCGGTTGACCTCGGAAACAGCGGATCGCACGATCCGGCCCTTCTCCATGATCACGAGCACCTCGGTGGAATCATCCACCACCAGCGCCCCCACCAGGTCCCCGCGGGCCTCCACCAGGTTGGCCACCTTGATGCCGAGGCCGCCGCGGCCCTGCACCCGGTACTCGTCCAGCGAGGTCCGCTTGGCGAACCCGCCCTCGGTCACCACGAACAGGTCCGCCCCCGGGACCACCTTCTCCATGGTGAGCAGCGAGTCACCGGGGCGGAACTTCATGCCCGTCACGCCGGAGGTGGCCCGGCCCATGGGCCGCAACTGCTCGTTGTTCGCCTCGAACCGCAGGGACTGGCCCTTCCGGGTCACCAGCACCAGGTCATCGGTGTCATCCACCAACTGGGCGCCCACGAGCTCGTCCACGCCATTGCCCTCCACCTCGCGCAGGTTGATGGCGATCACGCCGCCGGAGCGGTTGGAGTCGAAGTCACTCAGCCGGGTCTTCTTCACGAGCCCGCCGCGGGTGGCGAGCACCAGGTACTCGGCCGCCTCGTAGTTGGCGATGTTCAGAACAGCGGCGATCTTCTCCTCCGGCTGGAACGCCAACAGGTTCGCCACGTGCTGGCCCTTGGAATCGCGGCCGCCCTCGGGCAGGTCGTACGCCTTGGAGCGGTAGACCCGGCCCTTGTTGGTGAAGAACAGCAACCAGTCGTGCGTGGAGGTGGTGAAGAAGTGGTCCACCACATCGTCCTCACGCAGCGTGGCCCCGCGCACGCCCTTGCCGCCGCGGTGCTGCGCCCGGTAGGCGTCCGTGCGGGTCCGCTTGGCGTAGCCGCCGTGGGTGATGGTGACCACCACGTCCTCGCGCGGGATCAGGTCCTCATCGGACATGTCCCCATCGAACGGCGCGATCACCGTGCGGCGATCATCCCCGAACTTGTCCACGATCTCGCCCAGCTCGGTGCCGATGATCGTGCGCTGCCGCGCCGGGGTGTTGATGATGTCCTGGTAGTCCAGGATCTTGGCCTCGAGGTCCTCGTACTCATCGATGATCTTCTGGCGCTCCATGGCCGCGAGCCGGCGGAGCTGCAGGGAGAGGATCGCCTCGGCCTGCTTCTCGTCCACCTCGAGCAGCGCCATCAGCCCGAGCCGCGCCTCCTCCTGGGTGCGCGAGGCCCGGATCAGGGCGATCACCTCGTCCAGCGCGTCCAGCGCCTTGAGGTAGCCGCGCAGGATGTGCATCCTGTCCTCGGCCTTGGCCAGGAGGAACTTGGTGCGCCGCACGATGATCTCGAGCTGGTGCTCCACCCAGTGCCGCACGAACCCGTCCAGCGAGAGGGTCCTGGGCACCCCATCCACCAGCGCCAACATGTTGGCCGGGAAGTTGTCCTGCAACTGGGTGTGCTTGTAGAGGTTGTTGAGCACCACCTTGGCGATCGCATCGCGCTTCAGCACGATCACGATCCGCAGGCCGCTACGCCCCGACGTCTCATCGCGCAGGTCCGCGATCCCCGTCAGGCGACCGTCCTTGACCAACTGGGCGATCTTCTCCACCAGGTTGTCCGGGTTCACCTGGTACGGCAGCTCCGTGACCACGAGCGCCTGGCGGCCCTGCAGCTCCTGCACCGAGACCGTGGCCCGCTGCGTCACCGAACCACGACCGGTGCGGTACATGTCCTCGATCCCGCGGCGGCCCAGGATCGTGGCGGCCGTGGGGAAGTCCGGCCCCTTGATGAGCCCCATCAGCGCCTCGAGCAGCTCCTCGCGGCTCGCCTCCGGGTTCTCCAGGAACCACTGCACGCCGGAGGCCACCTCGCGCAGGTTGTGCGGCGGGATACGCGTGGCCATGCCCACCGCGATTCCCTCCGAACCGTTGACCAGCAGGTTCGGGAAGCGCGCCGGCATCACCACCGGCTCGAGGTTCCGCCCGTCGTAGTTGGGCTGGAAGTCCACCGTGTCCGATTCGATGTCCCGCACGATCTCGAGTGCGAGCGGCGCCATCCGCGCCTCCGTGTACCGGGAGGCCGCGGCGCCCAGGTTGCCGGGCGTGCCGAAGTTGCCCTGGCCCGCCACCAGCGGGTACCTCATGGACCACGGCTGCACCAGGCGCACCAGGGCGTCGTAGATCGCCCCGTCACCGTGCGGGTGGTAGTGGCCCATGACCTCGCCCACGATCCTCGCGGACTTGGAGAACGCCGAGCTCGGCCGGAACCCGCCGTCGTACATCGCGTAGAGCACGCGCCGGTGCACGGGCTTGAGGCCATCACGCACGTCCGGCAGCGCGCGGCCCACGATCACACTCATCGCGTAGTCCAGGTACGAGCGCTGCATCTCGCCCTGCAGGTCCACCTGCTCCACGCGATCGCGCCCGTCCACGCTCACCGAGATCGGCGCGCCGGACCCCTCGTACTCGGACCCGGCTGGAACGTCCGCGTCGGTACCAGCGGAAGCTCCGTCGTCGCCCCCGACGGCGGAACCTCCCTCCGTACCACCGTCACCGTCCGGACCAACTGAGGTTCCGTCGTCGTTCCCGACGACGCCACCCCCGTCCGTACCAGGGTCACCTTCGGGACCGGGGCGGGTCTCGTCGTCGCCGGGTCCGCCGGGGCCGTCGGGGGGGAGGTTGTCGTTGGTGCTCATCGTGTCCTAGCTGTGCGTGCTGCTGTGGGCTGCGGGGCTGGGTCAGGGTCAGATGTCCAGGAAGCGGACGTCGTGGGCGTTGCGCTGGATGAAGCTGCGGCGGGAGTCCACGTCCTCGCCCATGAGGATGGTGAAGATCTCGTCCGCCGCGGCGGCATCGGCCATGGTGACCTGGCGGAGGGTGCGGGTCTCGGGGTTCATGGTGGTCTCCCAGAGCTCCTGATCGTTCATCTCGCCGAGGCCCTTGTAGCGCTGGATGCCGCCGTCCGAGGTGGCGGACTTGGGCATGCGCTTGCCGTTCGCGAGGCCGTCCTTGAGGAGGGCGTCGCGCTCGCGGTCCGAGAACACGTACTCGTGCGGCGCGTTGGTCCACTTCAGGCGGTAGAGCGGCGGCTGCGCGAGGTACACGTGGCCCTCCGCGATCAGCGGCTTCATGTAGCGGAAGAGGAGGGTGAGCAGCAGCGTGGTGATGTGCTGGCCGTCCACGTCCGCATCCGCCATCAGCACGATCTTGTGGTAGCGGAGCTTGGAGATGTCGAAGTCGTCCGCGCCCACGCCCGTGCCGATCGCGGTGATGATCGAGTTGATGGTGTCCGACCCGAGCGCGCGGTCCGGGCGGGCCTTCTCCACGTTCAGGATCTTCCCTCGCAGGGGCAGGATCGCCTGGGTGCGGGGCTCGCGGCCCTGCACGGCGGTGCCGCCGGCGGAGTCGCCCTCCACGAAGAAGAGCTCGGCCTCGCGGGGGTCCCGGGTGGAGCAGTCGCGGAGCTTGCCGGGCATGGAGGCGGACTCGAGCGCGCCCTTGCGGCGGGTGGCCTCGCGCGCCTTGCGGGCCGCGATCCGGGCGGCGGCGGCGTTGGCGGCCTTGCGGATGACCTCCTTGGCCTCGCCGGGGTTCGCGTCCAGCCAGTCACCGAGCTTGGCGTAGAGCTGCTGCTGCACGTAGGTGCGCGCCTCGGTGTTGCCGAGCTTGGTCTTGGTCTGGCCCTCGAACTGGGGCTCGCCGAGCTTGATGGAGACGACGGCGGTCAGGCCCTCGCGGATGTCATCCCCGGTGAGGTTGTCATCCTTCTCCTTGAGCAGGCCCTTGTCCCGCGCGTACTTGTTGATGACGCTCGTGAGGGCGGAGCGGAAGCCCTCCTCGTGGGTGCCGCCCTCGGAGGTGTTGATGGTGTTGGCGTAGGTGTGCACGGACTCGGAGTAGCCGTTGGTCCACTGCATGGCGATCTCGAGGGAGATCTTGCGGGCCTCATCCTCTGAGGAGAGATCGATGATCTCCGGGTGGATCACCTCCACCTTCTTGGCGGAGTTGAGGTAGCGGACGAAGTCCACCAGCCCGTCCTCGTACATGTAGGAGACCTCGCGGAAGCCCTTGGGGTCATCCTCGGTGCCGAGCGCATCGCCCGTGATCTCATCGCCCTCGTCCGTGGCCTCCTCGCGGAGGTCCTTGAGGGTGATCCGCAGGCCCTTGTTGAGGAACGCGTACTGCTGGAAGCGGATGCGGAGGGTCTCGAAATCGAACTTCACCGTCTCGAAGATCTCCGGATCCGGCCAGAAGGTCTGCGAGGTTCCCCGCTCCTCCGTGGCCTCGCCCTTGACCAGGGTGCCCACCGGCTTGCCGCCGTTCTCGAACGACTGGCGCCACACGTGCCCCTGCCGGCGCACCTCCGTGTCCACCCGCACCGAGAGCGCGTTCACCACGGAGACGCCCACGCCGTGCAGCCCGCCCGAGACCGCGTATCCGCCGCCGCCGAACTTTCCGCCCGCGTGCAGGATCGTCATCACCACCTCCACGGTGGGGATGCCCTCCGTGGGGTGGATGTCCACCGGGATTCCGCGGCCGTTGTCCACCACACGGCAGCCGCCGTCCGGCAGCAGGGTGACCTCGATGTGGTCCGCCACGCCCGCGAGCGCCTCGTCCACCGAGTTGTCCACCACCTCGTAGACCAGGTGGTGCAGTCCCCGCTCGCCGGTGGAGCCGATGTACATGCCGGGGCGCTTGCGCACCGCCTCCAGTCCCTCCAGGACCGTGATGTTGGATGCGCCGTAGTCCCGGGGCGGGGTGGTGGTGTTGGGCTGCGCCACGCGCGGTTCTCCTCATCGGGCTTCACTGGTGGCGTCCGGTTCCGGACACCACCGCAGCCCGCTCCCCCACGCGCACGTGCGCGCAGGTGGTTCGCCTGCGCTCGGAGCATCCGGGGACGGGCCGCTGTGCCCAATTCTACCCCAGAGTGCGGTTCAGACCGCGCAAGGCCTGTGGATAGGTTCCCCTACGCGATGGGGGGTCGAGGGGCGCAGAGGGCCATTTCCGGGCTTCGGGTCTGCTGGGCCCGCCGGTGACCCGCGTCGTCGGGTGTGCTCACGCACCCCACCCACAGGGGTGAGGGGACAGACGAAAGGTGGGCGCCGCCGTCGGGAACGGGAGGACGGCGGCGCCCACCTTACGCCGTAAGACTGCTAGAGCGCGGCGCCCTGGAGGGAGCCGAAGACCATCGTGGGCGTCTCGATGAAGCAGAGCACCTCGCGATCGTCCAGCTCATCCCAGGTCTGCTGCACCGGGTAGAGGTAGTACATGCCGAGGCGCGACTCGAGCGCCGGGGTGCCCACGAACGTCTCGAACTCGGCGTGGCAGTACTCGCCGGCGAAGGTCTCGGCGGCCGCGTCACCCGGGAAGGTGGCGTCCTGCATCTCCGTGGCGGCGAAGAGCTCCAGGTCATGGGGGTGGGCGCAGTCGAAGACGCCGGCGTAGCCATCGGTGGAGGCGTTCACCTCGGAGGCGATGAGGCACTCCCCGGGAGTGAGCTCGAAGACCGTCTTCTGGGCCGCGTCCGGGGGCGAGACGGGCAGGCCGTCCGGGCCGGCAGACCACGTGGCGATCGTGGGGATTTCGCCCGTTCCGTCCCAGCCCTCGTAGACGGGCTGGTAGCGATCCGCCACGGCCGTGGCGTCATCCTGGAACTCCGGGCAGACGAAGGCGCCGGACAGGCGGACCAGTTGCTGGACGTACTGGACGATGTCAGATGCGGGGAACTGCTCGAGGATCGTGCCGTCCCCGATCGCCGTGCCGAACGCTCCGATGTAGAACTGCTGCCACTCGAAGTCCTGCGGGCCCACGGTCTGCGGGTGCAGCTCGCAGACGCTCGCAGCGGCTCCGGTCAGCACATCGTCCTCCATGCCCGCGGCGATCGGGCCTCCCGAGGACTTCATCTCCGCCAGGAAGGCGGCCGGGTCACCCGCGGGGTCCAGCACCGCCCGGGCGGGCACGCCCCGGACCGCGGTCGTCGTGGCCATGCCGTCCACATCGGGGGGGGGGGCGTCGGGGGGGGCGGCCGGCGTGGTCGGCTCCGGAGTGGTGGGCGCTGTGGTGGTGGCGGCGGGCGCCGTGGGGACCACCACCTGCTCCTCTCCCCCACACGCTGAGACGGCGAGCGCGAGCGCGGCGATCCCGGCCATTGCACCTGCGCGGAATGATGTCCTGGTCATGTTGGTACTCCTTGCCGGTCGTTGGACCTTGGGCCTTCGGGACCCGGCAGGCCCCTATTCCGCGAGCAAGCCTAACCACAGGTCGGCAGAAGCGCGCGGGTGGGGCGGGGGCACTGGCGTGCGGGCCTCACCCGTAGGTGTCCCGCGGACCCCTCCCCTGCACGGACCTGATCCCGTGTTTCCAGCTCGGCGCCTTGGGTCCGAGCACCACGATCTCCGTGACAACCTCCGGCCCCACCACCTCCGCGATGCGGCTGCGCACCGGCCCCAGCAGGTACTTCAGGTTGGTGGCCCACGCCGTGGAACTCGCCCGCACAACAAGGCGCCCCTCCTGGAACGACTCGATCTCCGTGTGGCTCGCCACATCATCCCCCACGATCTCCGGCCACTTGGTGATCACGCTCGCGGACTCCACCTCATCGGTCCAGCCGCGCGCGTCCAGCAGCGCCTCCGCGAGGTTGCCGAGCTTCTGCGGGTCCCGGCGGCTCGGCTTGGCCCCGCTCCCGGCGTACCCGAGCCCGGGGCCGGCCGCCGTGTCAGCCTCCCCCGGCCGCTCCCCCGCCTTCCATTTCCGACGACGACGCGCCGCCGGGTTCTTGGCCAGTTCCCGCGCGCGCTCGAGGGCCTGGAAGGCGGCGGCGTCATCATCTGGGCGGTCAGCCATGGGGCTCCTCCGGGGTCCCTATCGAATCTGACGCACCCTCACGGTGGATGGTGCCGGCGGTGACCGTGTAGCGCAGCCCGTCCAGCTCCGCCGGGATGTCCTCCGCCACGGCGGCCGTGACGAACACCTGCTCCGCCTCCCCCACCATCTCCGCGAGCCTCCGCCGCCGCACGGAGTCCAGCTCGGCGAACACGTCATCGAGGATCAGGATCGGCGTGTCCGGGTCATCCGCGCGCAGCAGCTCGAACTCCGCGATCCGCAGCGCCAGCGCCAGGCTCCACGATTCGCCGTGCGAGGCGTATCCCTTGGCGGGCAGGTCTCCGATCGCGAGGAACAGCTCGTCCCGGTGCGGCCCGACGAGCGTCACCCCGCGTTCCAGCTCCGCCGCCCGGAGCGTCCGCATCGCCTCGAGGAGCCGCGCCTCCACCTCGGCCACGGACGGAACTTCCCCCGACGACGCAACCGGGGCTCCGTCGTCGTCCTCCCCCTCCCTGGGGTATCTGCCGCCAGAGGCCAGGCGGGCCTCCTCGCGGGCGAGGGAGGTGCGGAGTTCGATCGAGGCGAGGCGGTCCGATTCGGAGACGGCGCGGTAGGCGGCGGCCACGTGGGGGGCGAGGTCCGCGACCAGGCGGGCGCGCGCCACGGAGATCTGTGCGCCGGCGGCGGCGAGGTGGGCGTCCCAGACGTCGAGGGTGGATTCGGCGTGCTCGTCGCGGCGGCCACCGCGGGCCCGGCCCCCTGCCTGTTTGAGGAGGGCGGAGCGTTGGCGCAGGACCTTCTCGTACTCGGACTTGACGCCTGCGAGGCGGGGGGTGCGCAGGACCATGAGTTCGTCCAGGAGCCGGCGGCGTTCGGAGGGGTCGCCCTTGATGAGGGCGAGGTCCTCGGGGGCGAAGATCACGGTGCGGACGAGGCCGAGGAGCTCGCGAGGTTTGACCTGGCCACGGTTGAGGCGGGCGCGGTTGGCGCGGCCGGCGATGATCTCGAGTTCGAGGGTCGTAGCGCGTCCGGGG
>JAUNRP010000063.1:0-838 GCA_030544165.1 bacterium | reverse complement strand
TCTGACGCACCCTCACGAAAATCTGACGCACCCTCACGGTGTGGGGGGCCGGCGCTCCCGGTGGCTGCGGGCACCGTGCCAGCGCCGGTGACCACCTTGGCCCTCACCACCGCGCCCGGGGCGCCCGCCCGCACCAGCGCGGCGTCCGCGGAGACCCGGTGCGAGGAGAACGTGGAGAGGTAGGCGATCGCCTCCACCAGGTTGGTCTTTCCCTGGCCGTTGCGGCCCACCAGCACCATCACGCCCGGCGTGAACTCGATGACCGCCTCTTCGTAGTTCCGGAAATCAGAGAGCGCGAGGTGGGAGAGGTGCACGCCCTACTCGGCCGACTTCACGGCGTGCCCGCCGAACTGCTGGCGCAGCGCGGCGATCGCCTTCATGGCGGGAGAGTCCGGCTGGCGGGACTCGAAGCGGGCGAACAGCGCAGCCGCGATCGTGTGGAGCGGCACCGCGTTGCGGATGCCCTCCTCCACGGTCCAGCGGCCCTCGCCAGAATCCTCCACGTAGCCCTCGAGTTCGGAGAGGTCGTCATCCTCGTCGAGTGCCCGGACCAGCAGTTCCAAGAGCCACGAGCGCACCACGGTTCCGCGCTGCCAGGCCTTGAACACCGCGCCCACATCGGGGATCAGCTCATCCTGCGAGGCGAGCAGCTCGTAGCCCTCGGCGAAGCCCTGCATCATGGCGTACTCGATGCCGTTGTGGACCATCTTGGAGTAGTGCCCGGCGCCGATCGGCCCGGCGTGCACGAAGCCCTCCTCGCGCGGGCCCTCGGGGCGCAGCGCATCGAAGATCGGCATCAGGGTGGCGATGTCCTCGTCCGAACCCCCGGCCATCAGGC
>JAUNRP010000062.1 GCA_030544165.1 bacterium | reverse complement strand
CCTGGCGGATGGCGTAGGGGAACTCCTCGCGGGACGGGAGCACCGGCACGAGCGCGCGCTCGGCGAGCGCGCCGTGGCCGATCTCGCGGCGCTTGGGGGAGCCCACGCGGCCGGTCTCGCCCGTGGAGTAGGGCGGGAAGTTGTAGTTGTGCATGTAGCGCTTGCGGGTGACCGGCGAGAGCGAGTCGATCTGCTGCTCCATGCGCAGCATGTTGAGGGTGGTGACGCCCAGGATCTGGGTCTCGCCACGCTCGAACAGCGCCGAGCCGTGCACGCGGGGCAGCACCTCCACCTCGGCGGAGATGGTGCGGATGTCCTTCAGCCCACGGCCGTCCATGCGCTTGCCCTCGGTGAGGACGCGCTGGCGGATCATCTTCTTGGTGACGGAGCGGACGGCGGCGGAGAGCTCGCCCTCGCGGCCCTCGAAGTCCTGCCCGATCTCACCGAGCACCTGGGCGCGGATCTCCTCGAGGCGGGTCTCGCGCTCCTGCTTGCCCACGATCTGGATGGCATCGGCGATTGCGTCCTTCACGCGGGGCTCCACCACGTCGTACACCTCGGGGGCGTACTCGGGGTAGAGGGGGAACTCGCCGGTGGGCTTGGCAGCCTCCGCGGCGATCCGGGCCTGGGCCTCGCAGAGCGCGCGGATGTGCGGCTTGGCGGCGTCGAGGCCGGAGGCCACCACCTCCTCGGTGGGCTTCGGGGCGCCGGCCTGGATGAGCTCCCAGGCGTTGTCCGTTGCCTCGGCCTCCACCATCATCACGGCCACGTCATCGCCCACCACGCGGCCGGCCACCACCATGGAGAAGGTGGCGCGCTCGACCTCGGAGTAGCGCGGGAACGCCACCCACTCACCGTCGATGTACGCGATCCGCACGCCGCCGATCGGGCCCGAGAAGGGCAGGCCGGCGAGCTGGGTGGAGAGAGAGGCGGCGTTGATGGCCACCACGTCGTAAGAATCGTCCGGGTGGATGGAGAGCACGGTGGCCACCACCTGGACCTCGTTGCGCAGGCCCTTGACGAACGCCGGGCGGAGCGGGCGGTCGATCAGGCGGCAGGCGAGGATCGCCTCGGTGGAGGGGCGGCCCTCACGGCGGAAGAACGAGCCGGGGATCTTGCCCGCGGCGTACTGGCGCTCCTCCACGTCCACGGTCAGGGGGAAGAAGTCGAAGTGGTCCTTCGGGCGGTTGGACACCGCCGTTGCGGAGAGGAGCATGGTGTCCTCGTCCAGGTAGACCACGGCGCAGCCAGCAGCCTGGCGTGCGAGCCGGCCGGTCTCGAATCGGATGGTACGGGTGCCGAAGGAACCGTTATCGATGGTGACCTCGGCGAACTTGATCTCGGGACCCTCCATAGGGGTTGCCCTCCGTTCTGCTTCGTCCGCGTGCCCTCCCGGCCATCAGTCGAAGCCCACGGACCCATCTGGTCCGGAAGCCACTACCGAGGACCGGCGAACATGCGCGGTTCTGGTTGATATCTCGTCTATGAAGTTATGGGGACGGCCGGTCCCGCAGGACCGGCCGCGTCTCGTCCTAGCGACGCAGACCCAGGCGCTCGATCAGCGAGCGGTAGCGCTCGATGTCCACGTCCGCGAGGTAGCCCAGCAGGCGGCGGCGCTGGCCGACCAGCAGCATGAGGCCCCGGCGGGAGTGGTGATCGTGCTTGTGGGTCTTGAAGTGCTCGGTGAGGTCCTTGATCCGCCGCGAGAGCAGCGCAATCTGGACCTCGGGGGAACCGGTGTCGCCCTCATGGGTGGCGTACTCGGCGATGATCTGGTCCTTCACGTCCTTGGCAAGCGCCACAGGTTCTCCTCATGTCTCTCGTTGCACAGAGCGCCGGGGCACATCCACCCGGGCACGACAATCCGTGGCCGATCAAATACGGCACCGTTCATGCTAGCAGCGTCCCCACGGCCCGCCCCGTCCAGGCGGAGTGAGTCCCCTCACGACGGCGGGCCCCACCCTGGTCCGGACCCTCCCCCGAGCCTGGCGCAGGTGGGGCGCTGGCGTCAGCCGGCCTGGGGCGCTGGCGTCAGCCCACCTGCCCGCTCACCTCGGGCGGCGTGGCCGGCCGCTCGACCCCGAGGAGGTCCGCGGCCCGGTTCACGTCCTCGGCCATCTGGGCGAGGAGCCCGTCCAGCCCGTCGAACGTCATCATCGGCCGGAGGTACTCCTTGAACTCCACCGTGACCACCCGCCCGTACAGATCGAGGTCCCAGCGCCCGAGCACGTGTGCCTCCACCGTCCGGTGCACCCCCTCGAAGTGGGGATTGGTCCCCACCGAGATCGCCGCCGGATAGCGCTCCGCCCCATCGATCAACCACCCGGCGTAGACGCCGTCGAGCGGGATGACGCCGATCTCGTCGGTCTCGAGGTTCGCGGTGGGATATCCGAGCTCACGGCCCCGCTTGGCGCCGTGCACCACCTCGCCCCGCACCGAGTGCGGCCGTCCGAGGATCCGCCCCGCGGTGGCCACATCGCCCTCGGCGAGGGCCTCGCGGATCCACGTGGAGGACCAACGCCGCCCGCTCTCCCCGTCACACAGATCGCGCACGATCGTGGTGGCAAAGCCGTACTGCTCCCCCAGCTCCACCATCCGCTGCGCATCGCCCTCGTTGCCGGCGCCGAACCGGGAGTCCTCCCCCAGCACCACGGCCCGCGCCCTCAGCACATCCACCAGGTAGCTGGAGACGAACTGCTCCGGCGAATTCGCGGCGAACTCCAGGGTGTACTCCAGCAGGAGCACCGCATCCACCCCCGCAGCCGCGAGCGCGGCCACCCGCTGGGCGGGCGTGGTCAGCGGCACCATCGGCACCTCGGGCCGGTGCACGGCCATGGGGTGGGGCGTGAAGGTGACCGCCACGGACGGGACGCCGAGGTCCCGGGCCTGCGAGATGGTCTCGCGGATCACCTCCTGGTGCCCGCGGTGCAGCCCCGCGAACATCCCGATCGTGACAACGGAGCCGTCGAGGTCCGGGACCTCACCGATCCCGTCCCAGACCCTCATTCAGTGGCCGCCGCAGCCGCAGCCGCCACCCTTGCCGTGGCCGGGCTTCCCGGCGGCGGCGAGCCCGAGCTCCTCGCGTCCCTCGGAACGCACCTCCTCGCGCTCACGCACCCGGGCCCCGCCCTGCGCCTGACCGTGGCTGTGCCCGTGGCCGTGCCCGTGCCCACCGCAGCCGCAACCTCCGCCATTCCCGTGTCCCCCGCAGCCGCAGCCGCGCGTCTCCTCGGGCGCCGCCTTCTCCGCGTGCCCGCCGCATCCACAACCGCTCATGGGTCCCTCCTTCGTCCGAGAATTCTCTGCCACAAGATTCTAAGCAGGATCCAGCACGAGGACCGGACGCGCCCGCCCCTCGCGGTTCTGCACCAGCCCGATCACGCCGCCCTCCTCATCGAACGCGGCCCAGATCCCCTCGTCCGGAACCGGTGGGATCGGCCGGCCGTATCGCAGCTCCCGGGCAAGCGCGCCGTCCAGATCGATCCCGGGGAATATCGCGCGGCAAGCGGGCCCCAGCGGGAGGAGGAACTCCCCCGCAGACCCGGGCGCCGCCGTCGTCAATGAATCGAGCGGGACGGAATCGTCCACGCGGAAGGCGCCCACGCGCGTGCGCCGCAGCGAGGTGAGGTGGCCGCCCACGCCGAGCGCGGCCCCCAGGTCCCGGGCGATCGCGCGGATGTAGGTCCCGGACGAACACTCCACCACCACCTCCACGTCCGTCACCGCCGTCCCGCCAGGCGCCGTGGCGGGCCGGGGTTCGCCCCGCTGGAGGGAGTGCACCGTGACGGGCCGCGCCGGGAGCTCCACCGACTCCCCCGCCCGCACCCGGGCGTAGGACCGCTTCCCGTCCACCTTGATCGCGCTCACCGCAGAGGGCACCTGCCGGATGTCCCCCGTCAGCTCGCCAAGCGCGGCATCCAGTTCCTCTGTCCCGACGACGCGCGCGCCCACCGCTTGGGTCACCTCACCCTCGGCGTCGTCCGTGATCGTGGACTGGCCGAGCCGGATGGTGGCGAGGTACTCCTTGTCCGCCCCCACGAGGTAGGTGAGGAGGCGGGTGGCGCGGCCCACCCCGAGCACGAGGAGGCCGGTGGCCATCGGATCAAGGGTGCCGGCGTGGCCCACCTTCCTGGTGCCGAGCGCGCGGCGGGCGCGGGCCACCACGCCGTGGGAGGTCACACCCCCCGGCTTGTCCACCAGGAGGAGGCCGAGTGGCTCGCTCACTCCTCGTCGGAGCCTTCGGCGTCTTCGAAGTCCGCGTCCTCGTGCGTCCGGTACGGATCCGCGTCACCGGCATAGGTGGCACCCGCCGAGGCGGCGGCGAGCTCCGCATCGCGTGCGCGGACCTCGCGGAGCTTCTCCTCCAGCGAGGCGGCCACCTCAGGGACGGAGTCCGGCACGAACGTGACGGTGGGCGTGAGGCGGATGCCGATCTGCTTGCCCACCTCCGACCGGATCACACCGGAGGCCGAGGCCAGCGCGGTGGCGGAGTCCTCGCGCTCCTTCTCATCCCCCAGCACGGTGTAGTAGATCGTGGCGTGCTGGAGGTCCCCGGTGACCCGGGCGTCCGTGATCGTGACGAAGCCCAGACGCGGGTCCTTGATACGGGACTCCAGCATCCGGGCCACGATCACCTGGATCTGCTCGGCAAGCCTGCGGGCGCGTTGTGAATCAGCCATGCGCCCCAGCCTATTACCCCGCCCAGCCGTCCGTGCCCTGGCGCACGGCGTCCATGGCCCGCGCCGAGTCCAGCACCTGGAGGTGCGGGAGGGGGTTCACGCGGTTCTCGAGCACGAAGTCGGTGAGCTGGCTGCGGACCGTCTCCTGGAGCACATCGATGTGCCACGGCTTGGCGATGTAGTGGTTGATGCGCGCCAGGTTGATGGCGCGGATCGTGTCCTCGTGGCCCGCCTGGCCGGTGACGAGCACCTTGCGGGAGCTGGCCGTCTTGGGGTCCTTGGAGGCCTCGATCAGGTAGTCCACCCCGCTCACGCCGGGGAGGCGGTGGTCGGAGAGGATGAGGGCAATCGCATCGCCGTCGGCGATGATCTCGTCCACCACCGACTTCGCGTCCTCCACGTCCTCCGCCATCTCGATGCGGACGGTGGACGCAAACGAGGCCAGATCGCGAGCGAGCGCCGCCCGGACAGGGGCCTCATCCTCCACAACGAGCACTGCGAGCTTCATTCTTCCTCCTTGTTGGGTCCCGCCATTGGGAGCGTCACTGTCATCTCCGTGCAACCGGGTTCTGACTCGGCGGTGAGGGTTCCACCGTGCTCCTCAACAATACGCCGAGAGATACCCATTCCGAGGCCAAGACCGTACCGAACCGTGCCCTTCTTTGTGCTGAATCGCGGTTCGAAGATCCGCGGGAGCACATCCGGGGGGATTCCGGGGCCGTTGTCACGGATGACCACGCGCACAGAGTCCGAGTCCAGCGTGGAGGTGGTGATCTCGATCCGGCCCGGGCCATCGAGCGCATCCACCGCGTTGACCACGATGTTGGTCCACACCTGGCCGAGCTGGGAGGGGCGGGCGGTGATCTCCGGGAGGGTGCCGAACTCGCGGACCACCTCCACCTCGTGGAGGCGGTGGGAGAGGAGGTGGAGCGTGTCATCGATCGTCACGTTGATGTCCACGTGCTCCTCGAGCTCGCTCTCCGGGCGGGAGTAGGAGCGCAGCGAGTGGACGAGTTCGGAGATCCGGGTGGTGGCCACCTCGATGTTGCGTGCCGCACCGGCCAGGCCCGCGGCCCCCATGGCGCTCTTCGGGATCGATCCGTGGGCACGGATGGCGAGTTCGGGGTCCGCCACCCCGGCCCCCACGATCCCCCAGGCGAACTCCGGGTCCCCGGTGGCCGCCTCCACCTCCCGACGGGCCGCGCGCTGCACGGAGGTGGGGACAGAGGACCGACTGGCCACAGCGTCGAGGATCTCGCGGAGCAGGCCCTCCTGGGGATGCCCGGTGAGCAGGCTGGAGAGGTCCGAGGGGATGTGGCCGGCGACTCCCTTGATCGCGGCCACCGGGTTGTTGAGCTCGTGGGCCACGCCGGCGGAGAGTTCGCCGAGGGTGGCGAAGCGGGCCTGGGAGACCAGTTCGAGCCGTGCCTCCTCGAGGGCACGCAGCGTCTCGGTCAGCCGCGCCCTCTCCGCCTCGAGCTGGCGGTTGAGCTCGTTGCGCTCGAACTGCAGCTCCTCCGATCGCATGAGGCGCGCGGTGAGGGAGCGCATGGAGAGCGCCGCCAGCACCACGCCCATCTGGGGGGCGAGCCGCAGGGCGCGGTCGAGCTGCTCGATCGAGAGGTGGACCACCTCGCTGTCCGTGGTGGCGGTGGCGGTGAAGTGTGCCTCCCGGCCGCTCGTGAGCGAGACGAGTCCCACCATGGGCCCGGTGGAGGCGTGGTGCAGCAGGAGCTTCTCGCTGCCCGCCTGCCGGGTGAGTGCCACGCCGCCCCTGAGCACCACGTAGACACCCTCCATGGGGTAGCCCTGCCGGGTGAGCCGGGTCCCCTCCTCCAGGTAGAGGACGGCGCGGGGTCCGAGGGCCCGTTCGATCCAGGCCATGAGGCGGGAGACCAGGACCTCGTCGCTCGAGTTCAGGGTCTCCAGGAACGCGCTCTGCCCGCCGGGGGCGTTCGGCTCCGCAGGAAGCGTGAGGGCCTCGTGCGCGTGGTCCATCAGCCAGCCGCGGACCTCCGAGGCCACCATGAATCCCACGATCCCCTCGGTGGGGTTCGCCACCAGGGCGTGCAGCCGGCCGCTGTCCACGGCCCGGGACATGTCCCGGTGCTCGGCATTCCAGGAGACCACCACGATCCGTACGTCGTCGATGTCGAACGCGTGGAGCCGGGTGAGTTCCTCGAGCGTCTCGTCCACATCGAGGTCGGAGGCCACGATGACGACGACGGCCACGTCCCGCCCGTCCTCGCGTACCAGCGCGGCCACCTCAGCGGGTCCCCTCCCGGAGATGACGTCGGCGTGGCCCGCCACCACGTCGCTGACCTCGCTCGCCGCCATGGCGGCCCGGGGCGGCTGCCCGATCACCAGGACGAGCGGCAGGGAGTAGGAGTAGCCCATGGGGTCAGATGAGCCCGAGGGCGGTCCAGAGCGGCGGCATCACGAATGCGAGGAGGATCGCTCCCCCGATTCCCACCACGAGGCCCGTGACCGCCATGGATTTGAGGGGCACGTGGCCGGTGGCGTAGGCGATCGCGTTGGGCGGGGTGGAGATCGGCATGGACATTCCGAGCGAGGTGGAGAGGGCGAGCACCACGGCGATCATCGCCATGTCGATTCCGATGACGCCCGAGAAGGACAGGGCGAGCGGGACCAGGAGGTTCGCGGAGGCGGAGTGCGAGATGACATTGGACATCGCCAGGCCCATGAGGACGAGCAGGCTGATCACGGCGATCGTGGGGAGGGAGGCCCAGTCCACGGATCCCAGCAGCCACGCGTCCAGGCCGGTGGCCCCCACCCCGAGTCCCAGTGCGATTCCGCCGGCCACCAGCCAGAGGACGGGCCAGTCGATGTTGTGGATGTCCCGGCCGCTCATGACCCGGAGCGCGAGGAGCGCCACCACGGGGACGAACCCCACCACGTTGGAGGAGATCCCGTGCAGGGGCTCGGTCATCCAGAGCAGGATCGTGGCACCCGCCACCACGTAGTAGATCGTGGCGTCCCGGCTCGTGTTCCACTTCGCCTCGAGATCGAAGTTGACGGGGGTGCCCTTCGGGATCGAGCGGGCGATCCAGAACCAGGCGCCGATCAGGATCACGAGCATGAGCGGGACGGCGAGGATCATCCAGTCCAGGAAGGAGACCGTGACACCGCGCGAGGCCAACGCCCCCACGGCGATCGCGTTGGGGGGCGTCCCCACCGGGGTCCCCATGCCACCGATGTTGGCGGCCACGGGGATGGAGAGCGCCACGGCGGTGCGCGAGGCATGGTCCGGCATCGCCATCATGATCGGGATGACCACCGCGAACATGGCCGCCGTGGTGGCCGTGTTGGACATGAACATCGAGAGCGCGGCCGTGATCACCATGAGCCCCAGGATCATCTGGCGCCCGGAGTTCTTGAAGGGCTTCATGAAGATCGCGGCGATGTTCTTGTCCACGCCGAACTTCTCGGCGCCATCCGCGATCATGAAGCCGCCCAGGAAGAGGATGATCACGGGGTTCGCCAGTGTCCCGAAGAACTGGGAGTAGGAGGGCGCGTCCTCTGCCACCGCAAGGATCGCCTGGTCGGAGATGAGGAGGACCTCCAGCAGCATCACCATCACCGCGGTGGCGAAGAGCGGAATCGCCTCGGTGATCCAGAAGACGATCGCGAGCAGGAAGATCGAGAGCATCCGCTCGCCGGGCTCCTCCAGGCCGGGGATGTCGAAGAAGAACGGAAGCAGGAACGCCAGGATCCCGATCACCATGCCCCACTTCTGGATGGGGCGGAGCTTGGGCCGCGCCAGCGCGACGTCCTGGGACATGGAGCCATCCTTGGGGGAGGAACGGTGAAACGCCCCCAGCCTAGGGGATGGCGCGGCAGGCCCTGCAGGCAGAGGTCCTAGGTGTCGAGACGGCGAGGACCCCGTCCCACCGGGTGGTGGAACGGGGTCCTCGTGGGCCCTTGGATCAGGCGCGGGCCTTCTCGCGCATCTCGAAGGTCTCGATGACGTCGCCCTCTTCGATGTCCTTGAAGTTGAGTCCGATACCGCACTCGTAGCCCTCGCGGACCTCGGTGACATCGTCCTTCTCACGCCGCAGCGAGTCGATCTTGAGGTTGTCCCCCACCACCACGCCGTCCCGCAGGAGGCGGGCGGAGCTGTTGCGGCGAATGGTCCCGGAACGGACGATCGAACCGGCGATGTTGCCGAACTTGGAGGAACGGAACACCTGGCGGATCTCGGCGGAACCGAGGGAGACCTCCTCGAACTCCGGCTTCAGCATGCCCTTGAGGGCCGCCTCCACGTCGTCGATCGCCTGGTAGATCACCGAGTAGAACTTCATCTCCACGCCCTCGCGGTCGGCCAGCTCGGCCACCCGCTCGGCGGGGCGCACGTTGAAGCCGATGATCACGGCGTTGTCCACCGTGGCCAGGTTGACGTCGTTCTGCGTGATCGCACCCACGCCGCGGTGGATGATCCGCAGCTCCACCTCGTCGCCCACATCGATCTTGAGGAGCGAGTCCTCGAGCGCCTCCACCGTACCGGAGGAGTCACCCTTGAGGATGAGCGTGAGGTTCTCCACCTTGCCCTGCTTGAGCGCCTCGTCGAAGGTCTCGAGCGAGATGCGCTTGCGGCGCTTGGCGAGCGTGGCGGCACGCTCGAGTGCCTCACGCTTGTCGGCAATCTGGCGGGCGGTGCGGTCGTCAGGAGCCACGATGAACGTGTCACCCGCGCGCGGCACGGAGGTGAGTCCGAGCACCTGGACGGGACGTGACGGGGTCGCCTCGTCCACGGTGGTGCCGTTCTCGTCGAACATCGCACGGACGCGGCCGTGGGCGGTTCCCGCCACGATCGCATCCCCCACGCGGAGGGTTCCGGACTGGACGAGCACCGTGGCCACCGGGCCGCGGCCCTTGTCGAGGTTGGCCTCCACCGCCACACCGCGCGCATCCTTGTTGGGATTGGCGGTCAGCTCCAGGGCGGCGTCCGCGGTGAGCAGGACGGCCTCGAGCAGTTCGTCGATTCCCTGCCGCTTGAGCGCGGAGATGTCCACGAACATGGTGTCGCCGCCGTACTCCTCGGCCACCAGGTTGTACTCGGTGAGCTGCTGGCGGATCTTGGCCGGGTTGGCACCCTCGCGATCCACCTTGTTGACGGCCACCACGATCGGCACGCCGGCCGACTGTGCGTGGTTGAGGGCCTCCACGGTCTGCGGCATCACGCCGTCGTCCGCGGCCACCACGAGGATGGCGATGTCCGTGACCTCGGCACCACGGGCACGCATGGCGGTGAACGCCTCGTGACCGGGGGTGT
>JAUNRP010000061.1 GCA_030544165.1 bacterium | reverse complement strand
CCACCACCAGCGCCACCACCGCGCCGAGCCCCCTGCGAACCATTGTCATAGCGGAAAAGTACCGGCTCCCCGCCGCGCGGGCGTGCCCCCTCGGGCTGCCCCGGCACGCGTCCGCATCAGCCGGTGAGTGGACGCGTCGGCCCTCGCGATAGCCGAGCGGACCCAGACGGCACCCCGACGACGGGAGGTGCGTTCCGCCGTCGCCGCACCTCAGTCACAGCCCACCCGACGACGGGAGGTGAGTTCCGCCGTCGGGCCGGGTGGGTCTGGGGCTAGGTGGCGGGCTCCAGGACGGGCGCGTCCTCCTGGACCGGGAGATCCTCGAAGTTGGCGGGCGGCTCCCACTCGAGGTACATGTCATCGGGCTGGGGCAGGCCGCACTGGTTGATCTCCATCTGGACCTGCTTGGTGAGGCGCTCCATGCCGCCGTCGATGGCGTCCTGGACGGTGCCCGCGAAGATCTCCTCGGAGGTGGAGGTCTGCTGGAGCGGGGAGACCTCGGCGCACAGGTGGTAGACGGAGCCGCCGGGGACCCAGAAGACCTCGTCCGCGCCGGTCATGGCGATCACGCGCTGCTGGTCCCACTGCGCCTCGATGGTCTTCTGCTCGATCGAGGGCGGGTTCCAGTCCACTCCGAGCAGCACGGCGGCGACGGCCACGGCGCCGCCCACCACGCCGGCGATGGTCTTCTGCTTCTGGTCCATGTCCTTGTTCGCGAGCACCAGGGCGATGAGGGGGAGGAACGCGATCAGCGTGATGATGGCGCCGAGCTGGTTCTGCACGAAGAAGCGGACCGTGTCCTTCTTGGACGCCGGATCCAGGTCATTGGCGCGCTTCCAGAGGAAGGAGCCGAGGACCGCGAGGATGCCGATAACCACGAACAGGACGATCAGCATGGTGAGGGCCCAGCCGGGGAAACCGGTATCGCCCGGATCCCAGCCGAAGCGGAGGCCCAAGCGGGCGCGGCGGTCCGAGTTGAGGAGGAAGAAGATCGCGAAGATCTCCAGCGCGATGGCCACAGCCCACGAGATGCCCGCGAAGATGCGGAGTCTGGTGGCCTTTGTCTTGTTCTCCGGGGTCACCCGCCACTCGGGGGCGGCGGAGCCACCCGCGCCAGAGGACGTACCCCTGGGCTTCGAGGATGCGCCGGACTTCGAGGGCGCCCGGACCACCTTCTTCTTCTGCTCCGCCACGTTGCCTCCTTGTAGACGCGCATGAGTCGAATGGAGGATATCGAACTTTGGGGACGGTGAGTGACGGCCTCGGACACGGGCCCGCCCCCGGGTGTGTGGCCGGGGGCGGGCGATTCAGTGCCGTGGGGCGTGGGTGGCTAGAAGGCGGACGCGCCCATGTCTCCGGGGAGGAGCGCGCCGTTCACGTAGGAGGCCTCATCGGAGAGGAGGAAGGCGAAGATCTCACCCATCTCCTTGGGGTCACCGAGTCGGCCGCCCGGCTGCATGTCCTCGAACTGCTTCATCACGTCCGGCGGGGTGTCCTTGAAGATGGCGGTGCGGATGACGCCGGGAGCCACGGCGTTGACCCGGATCCCGTGGTCCACGCCCTCGATGGCGGCCTGCTTGGTGAGGCCCACCACCGCCCACTTGGACGCCGCGTACGAGGTGACGCCCTTGACGGCCTTGATTGAGGCCATCGAGGCGGTGTTGACGATCGTTCCGCCGCCGTTCTCCTTCATGTACTTCATCTGCGCCCGGAGCATGAAGAACATGCCGGTGGTGTTGATGTCCAGGGTCTTCTGCCACAGCGCGGTGTCGGTCTCGGCCAACTCCACCTGCGCGAGGGCCACACCGGCGTTGTTGGCGGCACCATCGAGCCGCCCGAACGTCTCCACCGCGAAGTCCACCAGGCGCTGGGCGTCCTCCTCCTTGGAGACATCGATCTGGATGAACGCGGCCTCACCACCCGCCTGCGTGATGGCGTCCACGGTCTCCTGACCGCCAGCCTCGTTGAGATCGGCCACCACCACCTTCGCACCCTCGCGTGCCGCAGTCTCTGCGATCGCGCGCCCGATGCCGGACGCCGCTCCTGTGACCGTGATGACCTTGTCCTTCAGCTTCACCATGACTCCTTGGTTTGTGTATGACCCCTGCCCTTCGACCATAGGCATGGATGGCGCCGTGGCGCGGCAACCTTTCGCAGCCAGCGAGAAAGTTGCCATGGGAGGCATCCCGGGTTGCGTCATCGCAGGTCATGAGGGCCTGTGGAGAACCGGAGCGGCGCGAACCGGGATCGGGCACCATGCGGGTATGTCATTCGAAGACCTTCCCGAGAACGTCGCTGAAATCCCCATCTCCACGCCCGGACTCGGCGCAGACCTGGTGGACCTCCTCCTCACCACGGAGGACCGCCGCGCCGAATCACTCTTCCTGGTTCCGGCGGACGAGGGCGGCCTCCTGTTCCCCGGAATCGGAGCCATCACGTTCGGCGGGATGGACTGGCGGTGTTCGGCCGAGGAGAGGGAGACCGGCCTGGCCAACATCGCCAGCATGGGAATCCCCCAGGCCATCGTGGGGTTCGCGAGCGAGAACTGGATCGCGCCCCACCTCCTGCGCCAGTGGCGTGATGCGGTGAACGCGGCATTCGCCGGGAGCCGGACCACCCTGGTGGGCGTGTACGTGGTCAACCTGGATGACGTGCTCGAGATCAGCACGGGTCCGCTCCCCGCGCTCTGGGCGGCGTAGGGCGCGGACGCGGCCCGGAAGGGGCGCCAACCCAACGGCCCGGCCACCCAGCGGCCCAGCGGCTCAGCGCACGATCTTGCGCAGCAGGATCGCGATCCCCTCGAGGATGAGCACGATCGCGATCACCAGCACCAGGATCAGCGTGATCACTTCGAACTGCAGCACCCGCCGCGCGTTCTCGATGTAGAAGCCGATTCCGCCGGCTCCCACGATCCCGAGCAACGTCGCGGAGCGGAAGTTCACGTCCAACTGGTAGATCACGTGCGCCACGATCGCCGGCATCGCCTGCCGGATCGTGGCCCCGAAGAACACCTGGACCCGTGAGGCGCCGTTCGCGCGGAGCGCCTCCTGGACCCGGATGTCGGTCTCCTCGATGGAATCAGCCACCAGCTTCGAGAGCAGCCCCATCGCGCCGATTGCCAAAGCGAATGTTCCCGCGATCGGCCCCATACCGGAGATCACCACGAACACGATCGCGAGGATCAGCTCCGGGATCCCACGGACCACCACGATCACCATGCGGAAGAACTGCGCCACCTGCAGGTTCGGGGCCACGTTGCGGGCCGCGAGGAATCCCACCGGAAGCGCCATCAGCGCGCCCAGCAACGTGGCGGCGAAGGCGATCTGGAGGGTGATACCGAGCTGTGCCCAGATGGTGGACCAGCTCATGGTTCCCGGGGAGGGCGGCAGGAACTGCCCCGCCACATCGGGGATCTTCACGAAGCCCTCGAAGAACCTCCCCCAGTTCACGTCCGCGTACCAGATGGACAGCAGCACGATCAGTGCGGTCAGCAGGAGGTAGGCGTGACGCGCCACCCGCTCCCCGGTCCATGGCGGGGAGATCCGGCGGTCCGTGACCGGCGGCTCGGGGGCCCTCGAGGAGGGCTTCACCCCGGCGAGCCGCCGGTCCTTCCTCGCCCGATCCCGCCCGAGCAGCTTCGCCCGGATCGCCCCGGAGATCAGCTCCACCGTGATGCACAGCGCCAGGATGACCACCGCGAGCGCCATGCCCCGCTGGTAGTTCTGGGTGCTGAGCGCGTGCTGCAGCGACTGGCCGATTCCGGAGACCCCCACCCACCCGAGGATCACCGAGACCCGGAGGTTGATGTCGAAGCGGTGCAGGCCGGTGGCGATCATGGCGGGCAGGATCCCGGGCAGCGTCGCCCCCATCACCTGCTGGAGCCGAGTGGCACCGGCGGCCTCCAACGCACGTCTTGGACCGTCGTCGGCGTCCTCGATCGCATCCGCGTACATCTTGCCCACCATGCCCACCGAGTGCAGGCCCATGGCCAGGATCCCGGCGATGGTGCCGAACCCGAAGATCCGCACGAAGATCACCACGAGCACCAGTTCCGGCAGCGCACGGCACACCACGATGATGACCCGCGCGATCCCCTGCGCCCGTGGCCCCGGCGAGGTGGTGTGCGCCGCGAAGACGGCCACCACCGTGGAGAGGATGACCGCGAGCAGGGTGGCGCACACCACGATCGCGAGCGTCAACGCGGTCATCTGCCACAGTTCCCCGATCGGCGGGAAATCGAGCGGCCACATGCGGGAGAAGAAGTCGCGGGCGTTGTCGATCGAGTTGAGGATCGCCTGCGGCGAGATCCCCAGCGACCACACGGACCACACCGCGATCGCCAGCAGGGTGAGGATGATCCCGCCCGCCAGCATGTTCGGCCCCGACGGCGGAGCGAGGGTCCTCGCGTCACGCTCCACTTCAGCGGGGGTCGGCTGGGGCGGCCTGGGGGCGGGCTTGGTCTGAATGCTCACGTCAGGTCCCTGCGACCGAGCGGTAGATGTCCATCGCCACTTCCGTGGTCACGTCCGCCGCGTCGGCGTCCAGCGTGACCGATCCGCTCCGGAGCCCGATGATGCGATCCCCCCACTGCATGGCCACCTCCACCTGGTGCAGCGAGCACACCACGGTGAGGGAGTCCTCCTCGGCGATCCGCGCGATCAACTGCATGACGGCGTCCGAGGACTTCGGATCGAGCGAGGCCACGGGTTCGTCCGCGAGCAGGATCTTGGGCCTCTGCACCAGGGCACGGGCCACCGCCACGCGCTGCTGCTGCCCGCCGGAGAGGGTGTCCGCGCGTTGGAAGCGCTGATCGGCGAGCCCCACGCGCTCGAGCTGGTCAAGGGCGAACTCGCGCAGTTCCTTGGGATAACTGAACAGGCCGAGCCGGGGGCCGCGGAGGGCGCCCAGTGCGCCGGAGCAGACGTTCTCGAGGGTGGACATCGAGCCCACGAGGTGGAACTGCTGGAAGATCATGCCGATGTCCCGGCGCAGTCTCCGCACGGTCTCCGGACGAGCCCCGGAGATGGTCTCCCCGAGCACGGTCACCGTGCCGGACGTGGGCTGGTGGAGGCCGTTGATGAGGCGCAGCAGCGTGGACTTCCCCGAGCCGGAGAGTCCCAGCAGGATGTTGAAGCTGCCGGGCTGGAAGGTGAGGGTGACGTCGTCGGACGCGATAGTGGAGGGGGGAAAGATCTTGGTGACGTTCTCGAGCGCGAGGTGAGTTGCGTCGTCGGGAAAGGGGGAGGGGCTGTGCAGGGCGGGCTCGCTCACGTCACTCTCTTCTCATCGGGCCGGGAGACGCCGGCGGAAAATGGGGCAGCGTGGGCCGGCGGATCGCCACCGGCCCACGCTCCAAAGGGGGGTTGCGGGATCAGGAGCAGGCGGACGCCTCGGTGATCTCGCAGACCTGGCGGATGCCGTCGTAGATCGAGTCATCCACCGGGGTGTACTCGTAGGAGTCCTCCGGGAGGGTGCACTCGTCCACGGAATCGCAGTAGCCCTCGGCAACGAGGTTGTCCACGTTGATGAGGTTGCGATCGAACATCGCGCGCAGGGTGTCCTGGACCTCCTGGGGGAGGGTGTCCGTGTTCATGTAGATGGGCGAGGCGGGGATGAGGGGGGACTTCCAGATGACTTCGTAATCGTCCTCGCTCAGCTCGCCGCGGCCGGGCATGAGTACCTCGACCATGGAGTCATAGGCGAAGGCCATATCGCACTGGCCGTCCAGGAGCGCGAGCACGGCGCCGTCGTGGGAGCCCATGTAGTGGGCGGTGACGTCACCCTCGGGATCGAGGCCGGCCTCGAGCATGCCGGCCGAGGGGTAGAGGAAGCCGGAGGTGGAGCCCGGGTCCACGTAGCAGACATCGCGGCCCGCGGAATCGGCGAGGGTCTGGATGTCCGAGCCGGGGCGAACGAGCGCGTAGGACTCGTAGCCGGCCTCCTCACCCTGCTCCTCGATGCGGCCACCGAGCGCCTCCACACAATCGCACTGGTCCGAGGCGCGCACGTAGGAGAACGGGGAACCGATGGCCATGTCTGCCTGGCCGGCGTTGAGGGCCTCGATCACCGCTGCGTAGTCGGTGGAGTTGTTGAACGTGACCTCCCAGCCGGTCTCCGCGCCAATCACCTCCATGAGGAGCTCGAACTTGGACTCGAGCGCCGCGGCCTCCTCGGCCGGGACGCCGGTGATTCGGATGGTTCCGGACTCGGCGCCCTCAGCGCCCGCCCCGCCGTTCTCGGTCTGGTTGGTCTGGGGGTCAGCTGGCGCGGCTCCCCCGCCGTCACCGCCGTTCCCGCCGTTGTCTCCCCCACAGGCCGCGAGTGCGAGTGCACCTGCGGCAACGAGGGCGAGGATCGCCTTCTTCGAGTTCTGGAACATGCAGTGGCTGCCTTTCATCGCTCGGTTCTCAGGGGCGAGCCGGATCTGGTGCCCCCGACAGCACTTGCAACCTAAGGAGCCAGGGTGACCGCGGGGTGACTCCCCGTGAGGAGAGGGTGAACGCAGGTGAGGGCAGGGTGAACTCCGGGTGACGTGAGAGTCCCATTTTGGTAACGCGGGATGTTCGGCCTGGTGAGATGCCGCGCTTGGTGGGGCTTCCGCCCGTAGCCCGCTCCCCGACTCCGCCTACTGATTCAGCGTGGACACCGTCCGGTCCACCACCGGCGATCCATCCACATTCAGCAGCGGCGTGATTCCGCAGCCGTATCCGGAGGTGGCCACGAGGTAGCACACGCCCGTGACCGTGTCTCGGAGGATCTGTTGGGTCTCCCCGAATCCGCGACTCTCCTGGAGCATGATCTCGAACCGCTTGTTCTTCTCCTTCGCCATGCTGCGAGACTATCGGGCGCCACGGAGATCTGGCGGCGCTTCAGCCTCACGGTCCTCACGCCCCACCGTGTTCAGGTACCACGCGTAGAAGGCCACCCAGAACGCCGCGTGTGCGGGGCCGGAGATCCGCCGGGTCACGTTCTCGCCCAGCCGCGCCCTGGCCCTCCCGTGGATCCACGACGACGCCGCGCTCACCGCCAGGAAACGCGGAATCCGGGCGGGGATGGACCAGAGGGCGAAGCCCGGCAGGGAGAGGCCGCGCACACCGGCCGCCCGCGCATAGAGCTTGTAGGGCACGCCCCGCAGGGGTCCGGTGAGCATCGCCCGGTTGCCGCGGGCATCGATCTCCGCCACGCAGCGGTCCACCATCTCCCCCGAGATCGCGGGGAGCTTTCGGAGTGCCTCGCGCGATTCCTCCGGCGGCGTGCGCCGCGCCCAGGCGTAGGTGGCGATCCCCCCGGCCACCGCTCCGGCCACTGCACTCACCGAGGCCGCGAGCGCCTCCCTGCGCGATCGCATCGCCACGCGGGAGAGCCACACGTCCGGCACGATGAAGAACGCCGTCGCCTCCGCGGCGCCCCACACCGCCGCCACAGCGTGGGATACCGCTGGACTGCGGGAACTCTGTGCGGTCATGGGCCCATTATGCGCGGTACCGCGCGCCAGGCCCGCCCGCGCCGGGCCCTCCGCTCACCACCCGTGCCACGCCCACCCCACACCACCCGCGCCCAGAGTGGCGCTGCATCACCCGCCGCGCCCGGACCCCCTACCCTTGGGCCATGACCACGCAGGGCCAGGACCGCCGCACCATCCCGCAACGCTCGTCCACCTGGGCATCCAGGGCCGCGGACGCGCTCGCCGCCCTCCGCCTCACCCCCAACTCGATCTCCGTGATCTCGGTGCTCGTGGCCGCGCTCGGCGCCGCCGCACTCGTCACATCCGCATTCGTCGACGGCGGAGCTCGGGTCGCGTTGCTCGTGGCAGTTGCGGTGCTGCTTCCGCTCCGTCTGCTCCTCAACATGCTCGACGGCATGCTCGCCGTGGAGCGCGGCATGCGCTCCGCCACGGGGGATCTGTTCAACGAGCTCCCCGATCGGATCGCCGATCTGGTGGTGATCGCCGCCGCCGGCTACGCCACCGCGGGCGTCTGGACCGCCGGCGGAGTGGACATCGGGGTGGGCCTCGGCTGGCTCGCTGCCGCGCTCGCCCTGCTCACCGCCTATGTGCGCACGTTGGGGGCGGCGAACGGGGTGGGGAACTTCTTCGGCGGGCCGATGGCCAAGCCCCCGCGCATGTGGGTGCTGGTGGCCGCTGCCCTCCTCTCCATCGCGGAGCCGGCCCTCGGCTGGCCCCGCGGGATCGTGTTCGCGGTGGCTGTCACCGTCATCGCGGTGGGCGCAGCAGTGACGGTGGTGGTCAGGCTCAACCGGATCGTGGCCGCACTCCGCGCCCGCGAGGCGCAGGGGGGCGCCGGGGCATGAGGACGGCTCGCTCCGCCGTCGCCTTCGCCACGCGGCTGGTGACGGGGGCGCGCCCGGTCATGGGGCCGCCCGCCAGCTCCGACACCGCCTCCGGTTCCGGCTCGGGTTCCACCAACTCCCCCGCCTCCGCCCCCGGCGCTACCTCCAGTCCTGCCCCGTCACCACCACGGTGCTCGACCTCCCCCGTCAGGCCGTGTACTTTGCCAACCACTCCAGCCACCTGGACTTCCTCACCCTCTGGGCGGTCCTGCCTGGCGGGGTTCGCGAGCGCGTGCGGCCGATCGCGGCCGCGGACTACTGGGGCTCGGGGCTGCGGGGGCGGATCGCGACCGCGCTCTTCCACCCCTACCTCGTTGACCGGGGAAAGGGCTCTTCCCACGACGAGGAGCCCGAGGCAAAGGACCCCGCGAAGAAGCCCGGGAGCCAACTGGATGGAATGCTCGCGGTGCTCGATGCGGGCGACTCCCTCGTGATCTTCCCCGAGGGCACCCGCGGTGACGGCCACGAGATCGCGCCGTTCCAGCGGGGTCTGGCCCGCCTCGCTCGCGAACGCCCCCACGTTCCGGTGATTCCCGTGGGCCTCGCGAATCTCGGCCGGATGCTGCCCAAGGGCGGAGTGATCCCGGTCCCGATGCTCGCGACGATCAGCTTTCTCCCGTCGATCGAACTCCAGCCAGACGAGTCCGACGAGGACTTCCTCGAGCGAGCACGCCTCCTCCTCGTGGAGGCCGTGCCGAATCCCGCCGACGAGTCGGACGCGGAACTGGCCGGGGAGCTGGCCGATTCTCATGCCCCGAGGGGTGCCCCCGAACCAGCAGGCACCACCCAACCGACGGACGCCACCCAGCCAGCGGACGCCACCCCCAACGAGGAGGCCTGATGCCCACCATCGGACTGATCGACCAGAGCGGCTGGATACTGCTCGCGGGCGTGGGCGCGGTGCTCGTACTCGCCACGATCGTCACCGTCGTGCTCTCGATGAGGCTCCGCGGGGAGAAGCACCGCGGGCTGATCACCAACCTGCGCCTGCGGGTGTGGGCCTGGTGGATCATGATCGGCGTGATCGCGGCGGCCCTCGCGATCGGCGAGACGGCGACCGTCGCCCTGTTCATGGTGCTCTCCTTCCTCGCGCTGCGGGAGTTCATCACCATCTCCCCCACCACCCAGCAGGACCACGCGGCTCTCGTGATGATGTTCTGGCTGATCCTGCCGCTGCACTACGTCTCCGTGTGGCAACACTGGTACGGGTTCTTCTCGGTCTTCATCCCGGTCTACGCATTCCTCTTCCTGCCAGCGCGGAGCGCACTCGTGGGTGAGACCCGGGGGTTCCTGGCCCGCACCTCGGTGGTGCAGTGGTCACTCATGGTGTGTGTCTACGCCCTCAGCCACGCCCCGGCGCTCCTCCAGTTGCCGGTGTCCATGGAACACGGCCGCGACTTCGCCGATGGCTCCGCCCCCGGGACCGGTGGCCCCGCGGGCGCCAACCTCCTCCTCTTCCTGGTGATCGTGGTGCAGGGCTCGGACGTACTGCAGTACATCTGGGGCAAGACCCTCGGGCGGCATGCCATCGCCCCGCGCGTCAGCCCCAACAAGACGTGGGAGGGCTTCATCGGCGGGGTGCTCAGCGCCACCGCCCTTGGTGCGGCGCTGTGGTGGCTCACCCCGTTCGCGCCGTGGC